>CAYUUC010000007.1:0-35053 GCA_964447635.1 uncultured Spirochaetia bacterium | reverse complement strand
ACAATTAGCTAAATAATGTTTTATATAAGTTTCTATGCTCGATAAATTTTATCATTCCTTCCATATTAATAATCGGTAATGATAGCAAAAATAATACCAATTTATAGAAGTGTAATCCATATTGTTAATTTAATACTATATTAGAATTGTAATACATATATATAAAAAAAGCAAATCCCATTAAGATAACCTTTAGATGGTTAAAATAGGTTGCTGTTATTAGAAAATTATTGAATTTATTAAATCCTTTACTAAAACGCATTTTAGGTTAAAAGTATTACCATTAAAGGTGCTGTTCTAAGTGATTGGCAATTTCATCATCAATATATTAAAAAGCATAAGATTATAAATGCGGTAAATGTTTAATAACCTTGTCTTAGTAAGATTTTTGTATATTTTATTATATAGCTTTTATTTTGATTATTTGTTAATTATTCCGATATTTGATAATGTAGTTTATTGGCTTAATATGTAAGTAAATCGGATTGTTCAATTAGGTATTGGAAGGTTTGTAATTATGTCTAGGAAAAGGATTCTCGTAGTAGATGATTCAGCAACCCAGGTTGCAACGATTAAATATGTTCTGACCAATAACGGTTATGATGTCTTAACCGCAACTGATGGCAATGAAGGATTATCAGAGCTGAATGAGGCTTTCTCCAGAGGTGATACGGTACATCTTATCATCAGTGACATCAATATGGAAGGTATGGACGGAATTACCTTTATTAAAAAGGTCAGAGAAAATTCTAGATATAATATCGTACCCATCATCGTTCTCACAACAGAGGGCGATGATGAAGTCAAGATACAGGGAAAGAACGCTGGGGCTAGTGCGTGGATTGTCAAACCTTTCCAACCAGAGCAATTACTGTTTCTAATAGAAAAATTTCTTGGATAGACGATAAATGGCAAGGTAGGACAATGGATATACCTAAAGAGAAACTCTTACAAATATTCGTGACGGAGTCTTCCGACATTATTCTTCAACTGGAAGGTGAAATCCTTGAACTGGAGAAGAATAACGAAGATGAAGAGCTAATTCACAGCATCTTCAGAGCTTTCCACACTATTAAAGGAAATGCCGGAATGCTTGGTTTGGTTGAACTTAAAGACTTCACTCATAACATAGAAAACCTCTTCCTGAGAATACGCAAAAAGGAAATTAAACCAGATGAAGATATCATCACGGTTATTCTCGAATCAATCGACCTGCTGAAAGACTTTATAGAGAATGTAAACGAGAAAGAAACAATAGATAAGCAGAAGGCAAACCATATCCTAAAACTCATCCAGAAGTATAAACCGGATATTGAGGACAGTACACAACACAAACCAGATAACTTTAATCAGGAAAAACATTTCAGCAAGGACAGTATGCATCGATACTTCCTGCATCTGGAGTTCAACGAGGATATATTTCATAAACATGGAATAGACCCGGGTGTCTTCGTTAAGGATTTCCTGAGAGTATGTGAGGAATGGCATACTCACATGGACTACTCCGCAATACCCTTCTTGGAAGACTTTCATCCTCATTCATTCTACCTAAAGTGGGATATACTGGGTATTTCGGATAAAAATATGCATGACATCGAAGATATGTTTATCTTTGTGATAGACGATAACAGTATCATCATAAGCGAAATCAATGAACAGGAATACAATGAAAGACTCAGCACCTTTGGAGTAAAAGCTAAAAAGCCAGTCCACAATAATCATCAGATAACACACGAAGAGAATATAGAGCAGAAAACCACTCCATCTGTAGAAGCAGAAGAAGCTATACAGAAAGAAGAACCGTCACAGACCACACAGACAGAAAACCAATCCTACGATACAATCACAAAAAACCACAGTGATGATAAAACCAAAAAACAGGATGGTTCAGACTTGCTAAAGGTTAAGACAGATAAGGTGGATAAGCTTATGAACCTCATCTCCGAGCTGGTCATATCGCAAGCACGTTCAGTAAGACTTGGTAACCTTATACTGAATTCCCTATCTAAGGTGGAGATGGAAGCATACAAGCATAAAGGTTTTAATTTAAAAGAAATCATCGATTATAACATATTCTCTCAATTCCACCAGTCAATCAATACTCTTGATAGGATATCCCGTGAAATGCAAAACGGTGTTCTCGAAATACGCATGGTTCCGATAGGACCGACTTTTAACCAGTTCCGGCGTATGGTGAGAGACTATTCTCGAAAGATGGGTAAAGAGATAGACCTGACGATAAAGGGCGAAGACACAGAGTTGGACAAGAACATGATTAAATCTATCAATGACCCACTCGTTCACCTAATCCGTAATGCCATCGACCATGGCATAGAAACCCGAGAAGAGAGGCTGAAACAGGGTAAAGACCCGGTAGGCAAGCTATCCATCGAAGCTTATCAAAGCGAAGGTCGGGTAGTCATCGCCGTAACCGATGATGGGAAGGGTCTGGACAAAGACCGTATCTATAACCGTGCCATACAAGCGGGTGTCGTAGACATTGACCAGGAGCTAACCGACGAAGATAAGTTCCGACTTATATTCGAACCAGGTCTATCCACAGCCAAAAAGATAACCGACATGTCTGGAAGGGGCGTAGGGATGGATGTGGTGAAGAACAATGTAGAGAAGCTTAAGGGTAAGATTGATATCGTGACAGAAAAGGGCGTAGGCACTACTTTCAAGATTATACTACCCTTAACCCTCGCCATCATAGACGGGATGGTGGTTCGGGTATCGGATAGAATGTACATCATACCGGTTCTCACTATAGTCTCATCATACAGACCTAATGAAGGCTTCATCAAGACCGTAGAATGCGGTAAAGACGAAATCATCAAGTTTAGGGATACCTATATCCCACTCATCCGTCTAAACGACTTATTCGATTTCGACTACGATATGCCGGAGCTTCATGAAAGCCTGGTGATTGCAGTTGAGTTTGAAGGTAAGATAGTCGGTATCCTTGTAGATGAGCTAATCGGCAAACAGCAAATAGTGATGAAAGGACTGGAAGAGAACTATCGCAACATAAGGGGAATCTCCGCCGCTACCATATTAGGTGATGGGAATGTCGCCCTCATAATCGACGTGGACACTTTGGTCCAGATATCCCAAGAAAAGAGCAAAGAAAAGAAGAAGAAGAGGTTCAGCCTATGATAGGAAACAACAAGATGAATCAGCATATTAGCCGGGGAGGAAAGTATGTTACATTCTCCCTCGGGAACGAAGAATATGCTATCAGCATCAACAATGTCCCAGGTATAGTTAAGTTCCAGAAGATAACCGAACTACCCAACACTCCGAAGTATGTCATCGGCGTGATTAACCTCCGGGGTAAGATTATACCGGTGTTTGACCTTAGACTACGGTTCGGATTAGAGAAAGCCAACTATGATGGGTTCACTGTCATCATCATAACCGAGATTCAAAACAAAACCATGGGAATCATCGTAGATAAGGTTAACGATGTCATCACTCTGAAGAACGACCAAATACTACCTGCGGATAACTTCAGTACTACAGTAACATCAGAGTACATTATGAGTATAGGCAGGGTGGAAGAAGACCACCTGATTATCATCCTGGATATTGAAAAGATACTCACTACTAAAGAAATGGATGTTATCGCCGAATCAGTTAAGTCAGAGAGCCATAAAACCCGTCAATAAGAATTAACCGAAGACCACTTTAAGTATGAAACCTGAAAAAAAACCCAGTGTCCTATTGATTAACCCTTACATACACGACTTTAAACTTTACGATGAATGGATGAAACCGCTTGGACTTTACTATATAGCGGATTATCTTATCAAGAACGGCTTCGATATCCATTATATAAACACCATATCCAGAGAGCATCCCGAACTTAGCCATCTGAAAGACCAAAAGGATAAGGCTTATCATTCAGGTAGCTTTCATGCGGAGGTGATATCTAAACCAAAACTGTTTGGCGACTTCCCCCGAAAGTATAAGCGATATGGTATACCATTGTGGCTATTCCAGAAGGAACTTAAGTCTATACCCCATGTAGACTTGATACTCATCACCTCATACATGACATACTGGTATCCCGGCGTGATAGAAACCGTACGCATCGTTAAACAACACTTCCCTTATACACCAGTTATTCTGGGTGGTTTATATACTACACTATGTTATGAGCATGCTAAAAAGCATTCAGGAGCAAACCATGTGTTAAAGGGGCACTTCAATAATAAGTCTGTGGATAAGCTCTTTAGGATAATCGACATTCCGCAAAAGGCTGTTCCGATGAATGACCCTTATCCCCGATATAACATAGAAGACCATCCTGGCTTCCTCCCGCTGTTAACAGAGTTTGGATGCCCTTACAACTGCACCTATTGTGCTAATAAGTTTATCAACCCGTCATTTAAGCTGAATGAACCTGTCAAGATAACCACTACCATAGACCATTACTACTACTATAAAACGGTTAGAGACTTCGCTTTCTATGATGATGCTCTTCTTTACCGATTTGATGAGAATTTAGGTCGAATCCTTACCCATGTTAAAGTTAGGAAACTGGATTGCCGGTTCCACACCCCCAATGCGGTACACGCTCGGTTTATCAATCAGCGAGTAGCTGACATGCTTTACCAGTCAGGCTTCACCACCATCCGACTGGGCTTTGAGTCCAGTGACCTCGCTATTCAGAAGCAGACGGGGAATAAAGCTTCCATAGATGAGATAAGAGAAAGCATTGCTAAGCTAAAGTCAGCCGGGTTTAAGAAGTATCAGATTGGAGTCTATATCATGATGGGTTTGAAAGGGCAGACTATAAAGGAGATTATGGACAGCATCGACTTTATTTCCTCGCTGGGAGTGCTGGTTAAACCGGTGACTTACTCTCCTATACCTCATACTATGGAGTTCAACCGCTATCTATCTGACTTTCCAGAGATAGCAGAGGAGCCCCTCTATCAAAATGACTCCTTCTTCCTCATCCATTCAGGATTCATGTCTTATGATGAACTGAGAAGTATTAAAGACTATGTTAGGAGGTTAAACTCAATCGATGAATAGGAAAGCAAATTCCGGTTCTTATCTTATAGTCTACCGGCTTGATACAGCACAGGAGATACAAATCGGTAAATTAGGCAGGTATCGTTTCGAGGAGGGCTTTTACCTCTACACTGGAAGCGGTCTTACTAACCTCAGGCAGAGGCTAGCCCGTCATCTACGCAAAGTGAAAGCCTTGAAGTGGCATATAGACTACCTTTCGGTAAGGTGCGACCCGGTATGGCATTCCCAAACCGAGGATGGTATTAACCATGAATGTGAGTGGTCAAGCTATCTTAGTAGGCTGGAAGGTTTCTGGCAACCGGTGAAAGGCTTTGGGTCATCTGATTGTAAGTGTTATTCACATTTATCATTCACAAAGGAAAGACAGGATTGGGGGAGTCTAATCATAGCACCATAAAGTTGAATCATGGTTAATCAAGGAAACCAATCCTTTTTAACATATGAGAAGCGATGTCCTGCAGTGGTAGAACGACATCCACGGCCTTTACCTCTATCGCCTCTTTGGGCATACCGTAGACCACACATGTATCTTTGTTTTGAGCGATATTGTAAGCCCCGGTCTGCTTCATCTCCTTCATTCCAACAGCTCCATCATTGCCCATTCCGGTAAGCATTATACCGATAACCCTGTCTCTGAGGGCTTTAGATGCGGAGCGGAAGAGCACATCCACAGAAGGCTTATGATGGTTAACCGGAGGACCGGAAACCACATTTAGGATGTGGGATAAGCCCTGGGTCTTA
Source organism: uncultured Spirochaetia bacterium (assembly GCA_964447635.1). Lineage (GTDB taxonomy): Bacteria > Spirochaetota > UBA6919 > CAYUUC01 > CAYUUC01 > CAYUUC01. The sequence goes on along the minus strand of CAYUUC010000007.1, from coordinate 29,266 downwards.
ATCATTGTATGATAGCCACCTGGTGCGACGAAGACCTTACCGCTTTCCAATACATCCCCATCTTTCGCTTCTGATACTGTCATCTGACAACGATTGTTCATATCTTCGGCGAATCTGGTGGTGAAGATAGGAGGCATGTGCTGTACGATGACGATAGGAGGGGTATCCTCAGGCAGTAGGGGCAATAGCTCGGATATAGCCCGAGTTCCTCCAGTAGACGCCCCAATTAAGATGACTTTATCGGATTTTCTTTTTTTATCAGTGGTTTTGAATCTTGTTGGTCTGGTGCTTTCTTTTATATCTGTGGATTTGCCTTTAAGTGTCTTAATGTTATCTCTATTAATGATGAGTTCTGGTCTTTTGGATAAGATTTCTTTTATCTTAATCTGAGAGAGAGATTTAACCTTGGTTAAGATTTCATCTTTTACTTGATATAGATTTTTGGTTAGGTTTTCCTGCGGTTTTGCTACATAGTCCAGTGCTCCGAGTTCTAAAGCCTTGAGAGTAATATCCGAGCCGTCCTGAGTTAATGAACTAAACATGATTACCGGTGTGGGATATTCAGCCATAAGTTGCTGTAGGAAATCCAGACCGTTCATCCTTGGCATTTGTATATCAAGTGTAATGATATCCGGTTCTAACTTCTTTATCTTATCCATAGCAAAATAGGCGTCTACAGTCTGACCAACAACCTCTATGTCCTTATCCCTTGATAAGATTTCGTTTAAAAATGCTCTGACTAAAGCAGAGTCATCAATAATAAATACTTTTATCATTTTTATACCTATAACAGCTTTTTATAATAATACTATACCAATTCAAATTATATTAATTAGGATAAGGTTAATAATGAAAATTCGATAATTTACTAAAAAATAGTGATATCGGAATCGTCTAATGTTTCTTTGCTCGCTGGAAGTAATTGACTTCTTCCATAACCACATCTTTCTTATGTGTGGTTATGACTTCTACATATACATTTCCATCTTCAGTAAAGAAATATATCTTACGAGCAACTTTTTTACCTAAATCTTCGTTAATTATCGGTATTTTTTCGTTCCTCATGAACCACTTTACAAAATCGATATTCTTTTGTCCGATATCTGTAGTGAAAGAAGGCATGATGTTCCCACCACCAAAAATCTTAGCAGTGAGTCTGCTTTTAGATGCCCCGAGATGTAGCATTCGGTTAATGAGGTTTTCCATGGAACTAATCCCGTAACGTCCCGCAGCATTAACTTTAAAGTCAATGTTCGTCTCCATTCCAGGTAATAGGAAATGGTTCATCCCATTAACACCTTTACTTTCATCTCGAAGACATACTGCTACACACGAGCCAAGAAGGGTGCCGATGACCTCCTTTTCCTTCGTACAATATATCTCACCGGGATGCAACATTACGATTTTCTTTTCAAGCTTAAGTCTATTAAGATAAGATCTCAATTAATAGCTCTCCGTTTATTTTTATTATCTTTATTTTTTTATATATAAATATATAATAACTTATGATAAATAAAAATTATTCTATTATCTATAATATAATACTTCTTATAGAAAATTTGTATTTAATTTTTTTGGAAATACTCAATCTAATATTTCTATAATATACTCATACTATTTTTAATTTACATTAGGTAATATATTACCGTATAAATTTAAACTTGGTAAAAAAAAGATAACCATGAAAACAAGTTACTATGCAAAACAAGAGAAATACAACTTTAAAGATTGTATCAGCATATCAATAGGGATGAAATGGTATAAAGGAAAGCTACCCCAGGCTAAAGAATTAGCCCCTACATGGAAAATGGTTATGAAGTCCAAACAAAGCGGAAAAATCTATCCATATCAAGAATACATATCTCTACTCCAAAGAAGAGGATTAAACCCGCAATCCATCTATAAGAAGTATAAAGGCAAAATCCTCCTATGTTGGGAAAAAGACCCTTCTACATGCCATAGACGATACTTAGCCCGTTGGATAGAAGAAACCCTAGGCATTAAGTTAACGGAAGTTTAATATAACATTGAATTCTATCCAGGATATAGCTAAATTTTATGATATGGATTATATTATGAACAATAAACATGAAAAGTTTACCCAAAACCATAAGGGAAAAGAACAGAATCTGCCCACCAAAGACATTAACAGCTTAAAGAAGATTGACCCAACTATAGAACGATATGAGGACTCGCAACTAAGAATTTTAAAGAACATCTATCTAAGCCTCAAATCGTCTACAGTGTGGGAATTCATCGATGAGATAAAGCCGGGGAAGGTTGGGGATAGATTAATCGAGATAATCATCGAATTCTCTAAGTATTTCGTCATTAATATAAGTATGAAAAAGGATACGGGGGAGTATTTCTTCGTATATACTTTCTCTACAAGAAATCTCGATGATAAACCCGATGAGATAATAGACCAGAAAGGGGGGTTCATGTCCATATCCCAGCTTTTGATAAGAATTGTCCTTATTATATCACGGTTCTCTCGTTTCTATAAGTTCAGTTCGGAAAAGATTAAACAACTAATCAGAAATATAACCGGGAAACGGAAAGGATTTAACTTGAAAGAGGTAAAAGAGGATTCTTGATAAATTTATAACATTGAACAAAAATTATTATTAATCGTAATTATACTCTATACTATATTCGTATTTTAGTTCTTGAATTTCTTCCGTTTTCAGCTGTACGATTAGTTGTTGATAAAGTCTGGTCTTGACCCAGTTTTCAACCCACTGTGACTTTTGTTCTTCTGACATATCTTTGGTTTGCTCGTTGATGAATTTGGAATATTCAGGGTCTGTTAATGCGATTTGGACAGCATCGTTAATCTTGTCTTCATTCATGCTTTTTTCTACTTTCGGTAGAATCTTTTCTCTGGCATATCTAATATTGATATAATTCATTCGGAAGTATTCTGTACATCTATCAGCCAGTTCTATTATATACTTATCATCATATAGTCCTTTTTCGGTAACTATCTTTTTGACTATATGATAGTTGATGTATTCTTTGATGAACTTTTTCTTCGTCTCATAATCGTTATACAGTTTTTCCATGTCTTCTTCTTCAGCTAAACCACCCTGGTAAACATAATGTAGAAGATTAAGATATCCTTTGAATACGGTTTCTGCTTCTTCTGGAGAGAACTCCTCTATCCCGTCAATTTTAACGATGAATGGGTTCTCATCATCAATCTTAATTCTCTTTTTGGATGTAACTTCGTTAACGGTCTTTAATAGATCTTCGGTGGCTGTTTGCTCCACAGCGTACTGGGTAGCAAGTTTATCTATTTCATCTAGTGGTAGCATCATTCCGCTAGCTTCCATCTGGTTTTTCAGCATATTAAAGAATTTGTCGATGGTCTCGTCGTCTGCTTCTGTGCTCGGTATTAACTCTTTGATGATATAGACTTTGCTCATAATCTGTATTTCCATTAGTTTGTGGAATTCGTTGGATTTGATATCCAGCTTCTTTTCGTTATAGTAATCAAGCTCGTCTGCTTTAATTACGAATAGTAGTGCGTCAACATACTTTTCGATAAAGTTCTTGCGCATCTTCTCATCTTTGAAGTCTTTTTGTGTTTGTTCCTTAAAGTCGAAGACCTCCGGGGTCATTGGTCTTCTCATAGTCATAGGGTTGGGGAATAATGAGGTAAATAGCCTCATATTCTCGATAAACCTGATAACATCGCCTTCATAAACCAAAGTTTCTTGTTCGGGTAAATCTCCGGTAATCTTGACTATCCACTGGTCTTGAGCGAATAGAGCTGTTCCGGATATTATAATGACTGCTAATAATATGATAATATTTAGTTTTTTCAATTTCATAATTTCTTTACACCTTCCATTAATCTAGTTTCCTTGAAAAGGGCTTCCTTATTCTTAATTATTGTTAACACTTATTTATAAAAAATGGTTAAAAAAGATGATATTTTTGAAATTTTAATATGACCTGTAAATACCTTTACCCATATTAATAAAAGATTTACATGTTTATCAAAAAATAAATCGAAGTTTTTTATCTAAGTCTGGATTACTTTAGTCCCCACAAGATAATCGTGAAGCATATTACCATCGTTTTTAATAAAGAAGAAAATCCAGCTATAATATAAAATCCCGCCTAAAGATTTTAATATGGTTTCTCTCAGGAAATACTTGGACATGGTTATGCTTTTACGGTCTACATCTACAACTTTCATTTTCATTACCGCTTTACCTAATGTTGCATTGAACTTTTTGAATATCCCCCATTGGATAAAAATGAATATCAAATACGCAACGATACCCCCTACCACCAGGTAATCAGATAGGGCTATATCATAAGAATTCACTCCAGCTACGACCCTGCTATTGGGGGAATATAATGTCATACTTAATATGAAATAGATTACTAAGACAAATAGAGCTATTACCAAGCACATAAAGAGGAAATCGATCGCCCCCGCCAAAATCCTTTTTAAGAACATCTTGATTGAATTAGGTTCTATCTTGGATTCTATCTCATCTCTCCATATAGGTTCAGCCTTCTTATCGGTTATTGGATAGGATGCCATTTCTCCTTCTTCGCTAAGTGTTTCTTCTTGTAGTTTATGGTCTTTTGAAGAGTAATCATCGATAGAGCTTATCCTTTCCCTATCGAAATAGTTGTTCAGAAGGAGAATTATTAATATAGGGGCAATTATAAGTTGGGTTATGATAATATTTAGTATTACATCTATCCAGGTAACTTCCTCTATTCCTATTACATTATTTGTTAGCCATAGACTAAGTAATCTCGGTATACCGAATGCGATTAATATGATGACCAACAGGAACCTAAACCTAATCAAAGATGGTATGATTTGGGATATGAAAACCAGTATATGGCTTATAACCGGTGGATATTTCCTTAGTATAAAATGCCTGGTCTCTTCATCCTGTCTGAACTTATCAACCGCTATACTGATTATGATATATATCAGGATGATAAAGAATACAACAATCACAAAGAGTTTATATAGATTAATCTCGCCTATATTTAAAAAGCCTATCTGTATGTCTTTCGATGTGCTGAAGAAGAATAAAGGTACAGATATCAGTATACCCAAGGTTACCGAAATCAATATGAATATTAGTATTTCTAAGAATTTCCTCATAAGTTTAGTTCTTCCGATTCCTTTTTCGATTTTAACACCAAAAGTATAATATAAATAGATGTAGTGAAAAAATATTAGATTGAGAGTGTATGACCAAATTTAATATAATCAACTATCCCAACACTTTAGAAAAGTCTATGCATTGGATATCTTCTGGAAGATATATTTAGATAATCCTTCTTTATAGGTTTCGCTTATGGAAGAGTATTTAAGGGCGAGTAAGTTCTTCTTCTTCACCACCACAGTAGAGTTAACGATGATTTTACGATTATTCAAAGAGAGTTGAACCCGGGGTATTTCCTGGTCTTTGGATAGCGGGATGAGCTTTTCATCGTCCTTAACCTGTATAAGCACACCACCCATACTAATATTAATGATTGTACCAATGACTTTTTCCTTACCGATATAGAATACAGCACTGGGATTTTCAGATTTATCCGGTGTTACCCTGACATGTTTTCTTGCATCTGATATCTGACTGTTAACCTTTTCCAAGACAGCTTCTAACTTATCGAGTATAACCGAGGTTTGGTTTTTTTTGGAGATGAATGCGAGGATGCCCAGCTCCATTAACCTTCTAATGCTGTATTCGTCGGTGATTCTTGAGATGACGACTTTTTTAAACTCATTCTTTTGGTCAACCCCGCTAATCCATTTTAAGAATTGAACATTGATATCGTCTTTATTTTTTTCAGAGGTTATATCAACGATAATGAGTTTAATCCCTTTTGAGAAGAGGACTTTCTTTAAATCAAAAACATTATCTGCTGTATAAAATTTGAAACCTCTAGGTAAGAACCTCATGGCAATAGCTTCCATTAGTCCTTTTTCTATATTATAACAGAGTATATTCATAAGAAAATAATCCAGCTTTATTTTTAGAGATTGTAAGATTTTTATTGTCTATGAAGTATAAATATAATTATTATGAAAAATTAATTAAAGAAAATTCTTAGAATTTTATGATAAATTTACTGAATTCCCTATTAGCTGGCTCTTTCCAGTTGGTTTTTACATCTTTTACATTGGAAGAACCAGGACTTCCTTTTATATAGTCTATAAGTTTATATAGGTTTTCCTTAGGTCCTTCTGCAAATACTTCAACCGAACCATCAACCAGATTTCGGGCAAATCCTGTTAATTCATAACCGGTGGAGAATGTTACCACCTGGTATCTAAATCCTATCCCTTGAACAGTACCATGGACTTTAATATATACTTTATCTACCATAAACTTTTTTTCACCCTTTTATTTTTTTATAAATTTTTTTTTACTGCTCTTTACAGAAAATAAAAAAATATTTAATATAAATAAATAGTTGACTCAAAAAAAAGTTTAACATATATTGTAAGTAACACTCATTTAAAATGGAGGAGTCTATGAATATTCAAGGGGTTTACTCTGTAACCTCTGGTGAATTTGCTTCTAGAAATGCGTCTAGGATTAATCTGGCTGAAAGACCAGAAAGGATAAATGATAGTTCCAAAATAAATAATATTCAAAAAAATGAATCATTCAAACCCTTCATAAAAAGGGAAGAAAAACTTTCCTCCGCATATAAAGCAATAGGTATGGGAAATTATATTAATTTCTCCGCTTAATTAAAAGTCCAATAAGTAAAAAAGTAATCTAAAAAAGGAAATCAAAACTATGAGCAGAACAAAAGTAATAATCTTAGTTATCGTAACTATTATAGGTTTATTATCATCTCTCGCTCTTTTATCCAAAACATTCGACATGGATTTGCCCATTGTCGATTCTTTATGCTATATCGAGGATGTATTCGATTGTGAGTTAGTATCACAAAGCAGGTGGGCTAAGATTTTCGATATTCCTCAAGGGATAATGACTACAGCAATATATATAGGATTACTTGCTTTCTTTGTGGTAAGTCTATTCTTAAAAGAGGAAGACCGGGAAAAGTTCCTCATTTTACCATTTATCGTTAGCATATTCCTGGTCGTATACTCCGCATTCCTTTTCATTAACATGTTTATACTAACACCATCTCCATACGGGCTTTTTAACATCATCATATACGCAGTAAATCTGATTATACTAATCATCTTGATTGTACCATACCTGAAGCGTTTATCGGAAAGCTTTATGGAAATCCTAAAGATACCCATTCAGAAAAATATCTACGCCATAGTACCGGTAGCTATTGTCATTGGAACTGTCTTATTGGGTTTCTTATTATCATATCTAAACTTCTATAGAAATGTTGACCTTACTCAGGAAGATTTAAAGAGTATGAAAGAAGTACTATCCAAAGATATATACGATATCGATACTTCAAATGCTCCTGCTAGAGGAACTAATGAACTAGGTGTAGAGATTGTCATCTTTGAAGACTTCCAATGTTCTGCTTGTAGAATGATATCCAAAGAAGTGGAAAAGCTCATGGATTACTATCACAATAAGATTTCAATCATTATTAAACATTACCCATTAGAACCGGAATGCTTCCCTATAAACATAAGACCGATGCATCCTCTGGCTTGTGAGGCTTCCTATGCGTCACTTGCCGCCAGAGAGCAAGCTAAGTTCTGGGATTTTTATGACCTCGCTTTTTCTGGTCCTATAGATAATACACTAATAAAAGAACTATTCAAACAAAGAAATCAATTAATTGATGACCTTTATAAAATATTGACCAAAGAAGAAGAACCCACGGATAATGATGAGACCAACGAAAATGAAGAACCCACGGATAATGATGAGACCAACGAAAATGAAGAAATAAAAAAAGAAGACTTGTTAGAAAAAGAATACAGAGTAAAACTCTTACAAATATTAGAAGAGGAAATGTCCGAAGAGGATTACGAGGAAGCATATAACCTACATAAACAAATCATAGAATTCGAGGGTGATAAATTAGATGAAAAGATATCTGAGAAAGCAGAAGAACTCTTCATCGATTACGCTGAACGGCTTAACCTTAATATAGAACAGTTTAAACACGATTATAACTCAGAAAGAATCAGGAATATCGTAAAAAAAGACGCTGCCGAAGGTCATTACAGCTATAGGATTACAGGAACACCTACCTTCTTCTTCAATGGTAGAAAATACTCTGGTAGGAAAAACTTCGAAACATTGAGGAAAATCACCGAGTTTTATATAGAACATGATGTTGAAAAATGGCTAGGAACAGAAACAGACCCTCAAGACCAGGAAGATGAGAAAGATGAAGAACCAGTCGATGTGGAAGAAGAATATAAGCCAGAAGACTATCTGTCTGAGAAGATATACGATATCGACACCGAAGATTCACCGGTTAGAGGGGAGAATAAGATTGGTGTAGAGATAGTAGTATTCGAAGATTTTGAATGCCCTGCTTGTAGAAGAACCGCTCAAGAAATTGAAGAGGTGATGGAGAATTTCGATTATGAAATAGCATTGATTTTCAAGCATTATCCACTCGAGTCCGAATGCTTCCCTACGGATATACGAGATTTACATGAGTTTGCATGCGAGGCTTCTTATGCCTCACTTGCCGCCAGAGAGCAAGGTAAGTTCTGGGAGTATTACGACCTGTTATACTCTGATAGGATCACCGGTACGGATATACTAATGGAATATGCTCGTCAGATTGATTTAGATATGGAGAGCTTCCAAGATTACTATGAGTCCGAAGATGCTAAGAATCGGGTTCTTGAAGACACCACAGAAGGATATGAAGACTTCAAAATAACATCGACACCATCATTATTCTTTAATGGACGACTTTATCAAGGTTCTAAAGATGCAGAAAGCCTTATTAGGATAGTAGATTACCTTAGTGATAACACAGACAGTGATAATACAGATAGCGAAGGTTCTGAATAAAAAAATCAAAATAGCCCCGTAGTTATTAAACCTCATAGGGCTATACACAAATAATCAAATTTTATTGTAACTATTTTTACCTACCTTACTAGTAAATTAGTTTAATGCTTCGTTGATTTTATCAGAGAACTGAAGTTTAGCATATTTCTTAGCAGGTATCTTCATTTTTTGTTTGGTTTGCGGATTAATACCTGTTGTAGCTTTTCTCTTCTTTACCATAAAAGTTCCGAAGCCGACTAATGTTACTTTTTCGCCTTTCTTAAGGGCTTTCTTGATAACATCCATGAATGCTTTTAGGATTTCATCGATGTTTTTTTGAGATGTGGTTACATTTTTTGATATCTCTTGAACTAATTCTTTTTTATTCATTCTTTAATGCTCCTTTTTAAATAAAAGTTTTTATAATCCCTTTTTTGATGGGATTTAAGATTGTCTCTTTTTCCTACATGTATTCTTATCGGAACTAATATAAAAAAAATACACTATTAAGCAAGGTTATTATTTAAGTTAAAATATTATAACTTTACCACGATACCATTATAATGCTTTATAAGAAAGGTTATAAACTTTATTATACCTCAGAATTTACCTATCATAAATATAAAATTCGATCTATATCATCTCAGTAAATACTTCATTGCCGAATATATCAACAAGCCGTAAACATATTCTCTTAAACTTAGCTTTTCCTGTTTCTATATGAATTCTCGACTGTTTATCATCTTTTCCATCATACTTTCTATACCAATGATAGCATGATGTGAGAGTAACACCATCATAATCCGTATCTAATCCAATATAATCAACCAATACCCATGGCTCTTTTTCTACCAGTTTTAGGAAATCCTTGATTTTGTGATTATTTGGAGGTAGTTTCTTTATCATTTTCTGTAAAAGTCCTTCGATGGGTTGGATATGTATCTCACATCCCATACCGTCCACCGAGTTGCTTATCTCACTTATAGTGAATGATATTGACTTCTCTTGAGATTTTGAAGTTGGTTTGCTTATTCTTTGATAGATAAACGGAGAGGCTTTTTCTTCTATGAGCCTCTTTTGAGTGGTTATGCAAGCATTCCATCCTAAGTCAGACATTAGCCATTTCCTATTGAGTTTTTCGGCTACTACTCCGGTTGTCCCGCTTCCTGCGAAGAAGTCTGCAACCATAGAGCCTTCATAGGAAGAGGATTCGATTATTCTTTGCAGAAGAGCTTCGTTCTTTTGTGTATCATAACCGACCTTCTCCCTGGAAAAGCTCTTTATCTGTATGGAGTCGAGTTTATCGATGGGTGATGAGTTCCAGGTGTCTTCTATGGGGTAACCTTTACCGGTGGGTTTCTTACCGTCCCTTCTGACATAGTCTTCCGGATATGGTAGGTATTGTTTATTAAAGATGAAGTTCTTCCTATCATTTACATAATAGTAAATCGTATCATGGTTTCTGATCCAGTTCTTAGCGTTAGACTTAAACCCGGATATCCATCCTATACGCCATACAATCTCCCGTTGGAAGTTATCCTCTCCGAAAATCTCATCCAGGAGAACTTTTACATAATGTCCAATATTGGAATCCAGATGGACATAGATAGACCCTCTATCAGATAATAACTCCTTCATCAGATATAATCTGGGATAGATCATATCCAGATAGCCTTTTATCCCATCCTGCCATTGACTGTCTGTATAGGCTTCCTGCTTTATTGTAATGGGTGAAATCTTACCCATAGAGGTATGGTGTAGTTTAATCCTTCTTTGATAGTTGGACTTACTATAGAAAGGCGGGTCTATGTATATTAAGTCCACCTTGCCTTTAAGGGAAGGCATCTCAGCTGCCCTATCTCCTTGAAGGAGTTTTGCCATACATAGAAGGTTATCACATTGTATTAATCGATTAGTCCATGTCTCTAAAGTTCTAATGTCTACCTCAGGCATTGTCTTGTGATTAGGAATGATATATTCGATAATATTGGTTTCTAGCTTTTCAGCTTTAACTAAATCTTTTGCCTGCTCTGCTTTTAGTTTTCCGTTCTTCAATATTAAGGGGAGTTCCTCGATTATGGATGGCTTTCTTGTCGATGGCACGGATTTAATCTCCTATACAGCTTCTATGTATGTTTATAGAGAGAAGTCAGGCTTTCTTTTTTCTAAGAATGCTTTCATACCTTCTTTACGGTCTTTATAACCGAAGGTCACAGTGAACATTTCCTGCTCTAATAGGAGAGCTTCTTTTAAGGATAGGTTTATCCCTTGGTTAATGGCTTTCTTAGCTTTGATGATAGCATAGAAGCTGTTCCTGCTTATTCGGTCTGCTTCTTCACGACTTTTCTGTATCAACTGATCTTGTGGATAGATTTTATTAACCAATCCTATATTATAAGCAGTTTTCGCAGTGATTTTCTTAGCGGAGAAAATCATTTCCTTCGCTTTGTTTATACCGATAAGTCTTGCCAATCGATAGGTACCGCCGAATCCCGGTATCATACCCCAGTTAACATTGATTGAACCGAATTCCGCTGTATCGGATGCGATGATGAAATCACATGCTAATGCTATATCCAAACCTTCGCTAAAAGCATAACCATTAACAGCAGCAATGGTTACGATGTCCATCTCTTCCAAAAGCAAGGTCACATTCTGTCCTAATTGGCTGAAATTCTGTACCTCCTGCTGGTTCATGTTATTCATCTCATTTATATCCACACCTGCTATGAATGCTTTGTCTAGTTTACCTGTAAGGATGAGAACCCTAATCTTTATCCCCCTTAAGGTATTCGTTAGAAAATCGTGTAGCTCTATCAAAGTATCCTTATCCATTGCATTTAATGCTTCCGGTCGATTAAAATATAATATTCCTACATGGGTACTGACTCTATCAAATATTAGGTTTTTCATTATAGATAATCCTTTAGTGAATAATGTCTATATAAAATGATAAGCAAATTACAATTAATCAAAAATATTATTTATAAATCCATATATAAATTTCGGTAATTGATGTTATGTAATGAAGTCCCTAATGGGTCATTTTTTATCAGTTAGGGAAGTGTTTCTTTTAGATTAGAAAGAACGGATATTGTGTATAGGATAATCCTATGAACAAGTAAAAATCTTGTTCATAGGATAATCCTATGAACAAGTAAAAATCTTGTTCATAGGATATAGTTTTTTTAAGGTAATCGATTTACTAATATCATCAATTGATTTATTTAGAAAATTTTGAAGTTACCGGATTCTACTCTAAGGGTTTGAGGTCGAGTTTATCGAGTTTCAATTTCTTTGCCCTTTTGAATAATTTGCTTTTCCTGTTCTTGATTTTCTTATCTATACGAGATATAATCATGTTAATCGGCTTCTTATCTGTTTGAGACTGTTTATAATCATTCAAGAATGATTTTAATACCTGTAATTCTCTTGTATTACCTAGTTTTTTCTCGATGTCTTTACTAAGAAGTTTTTCAACCTTCTTCCGTTCTTTATCATTGTACATTCTTGGGTATAGTTGAAGAAGAGCATTCATTCTTCTTGCGGTAACTCTGCTTTTGTGAACGCCTTTTTTCATCTTGCTTTTCTTTGGTATATTCTTTTTAACATGTTTAATTATCCCATGTCTATGAGCGGAGTACTTATGGTACATCTGGTTCTGAAAGATATTATCTTCATCAGAGAAGAAATTATCGAGTTTATCCATATCTCGTTTCACATCATCTGTGATGGTCTCTACTTTTACAGCTTCATTCATTTGTGCGTATTTGTTCTGGTACTCTTGGTTCAAGAACTCTTTTATTTCGGTAATAGCTCTTTTTACTTTTTTGTTCTTTGACTTTTTAAACATTTTGTCAAAGAATTTAGAATGAGTATACAAATCGTGCATATATCCTAAATGATCTTGAGCTTGTTTCAGATTTTGAATAGGTTCTGCGAAGAGATTGTTATCCTCAAAAGCTTCCAGAGTATACCTTAGTTTCTTACCGGCAACCCTCATCTTATGGGAGACTTTAGGATGATTGTCTTCCATAACCATTGGCTGATACTGGAGGAAGTCGTCTAATCTTTCACTTATCGTAGATTTAAGGTATTCGATTAGTTTAAATTCCTCTTGAATTTGCTGTTCTGTCTTTTCGATATTATCGGCTGGTTCGACTTTATCGGTTTCTTTAACAATTTGAGATTTTTCTTCTTCGGTTGTTATTGTGTCATTGGTGTTTTCTAACATTTTTCTTACCTCCTTAAAAATTTTTCATTATATAATGAAAGCATATATTTATATTTATATTTATTCTTCTTCTTCATAATCTTCACTGCTATTACTGTTTAGAGCTTTCTTTACCAGTCTTATAACAAATTCATTCATTGATTTGTTTATATCTATACAGTGTTTCTTAAGCTCTTTATGTAATTTCTTGGGAAACATATATGTTACTTTTTTCATTTTAACTTTTTTTGTACTTTTTCCACTTTTATCATCTTTCTTTTTCTTATCCTTCTTTCCCATCCTGAACCACCTCATATGCTTTTTATGCTTATAATACAGCAAGCTGTAAAAATGTAAATACAGCTTGCTGTAATTCATTATGCAAATAATAACAACTTTTTTCTATAAAGCAAAATGTAAGTTTAATTAATTTTGTGTTAACATTAGGTTAAATTTTCTTAACAGTTTTGTAGGATTTAAATTTGGGATATGAAAAAATTTTATTTATACATACGATAAATATTTATATACTCTTTATGATAAAAAAACATTTTCTTTTTATCTTTTTTTAATATCTTTTTTGTAAAAAGACTACAAAAAGGTTTTTCTATTATTATGGAAGTCAGTACGAATATTGAACCATTCATCAATTTTAATACCATATATCAAAAAATCTCCGCAAAAGTCATAATCAAAGTCGATAACCAGCATTATTTATTCTCCATAAAGAATGATTTTAATAATATGCTAAAACATCGCAAATTAGAGCTTCTTGGCGGAAACATGGACATAGACGATGATGAGAATACCCATCAAACCTTGGTCAGGGAACTAGAAGAGGAGGAGAAAACCTCCCGATTAGCAGACATGGCTAAGGAACAAGCCCAAAAGATGGATTCTATTATCATACAGGGGAAGAAGGGTTTACAACTGTATAATATATACTTTTTAAATATAAGCATGAAAGATTATATAAATATCAAGAACCACTATCTCGAAGCGGAAAGCTTCGGATTTGTACTGATGAAGAGTAAACAAATAGAAGATAGGAGATGGTTCGGCAAAAACAGCTCTATGTTTACCCCCAAGACTAATATCCTTTTCTCAGCTATGCTTATCAGCGGGTCTAAATTCAGATTAAATTTGGAATAATCTTTGTCTATCTTATATTTAATATGTATATTATAGAACATAGTATTTATAAAATAGGTTGTCAAATGATAGAAAATGAAAATATCAACAAATCAAATAATGAAAATGAAGAACAAACCATCGAAAGAGAAAATCAAGAAGATATTGTAAGTGATACAAAGATTACAACCAAAACAAAAAATGATGAAACTAAAGAACATTATAATAAAGGTACAAACATTGAAAAGGTTAATCTTGATAACCCTGATTACTACTTCAATAAAGAGTTAAGCGGATTGGAATTCAATTTTAGGGTACTAGAGCAGGCTTTTGATGATACTTTACCCCTTCTGGAAAGGCTCAAGTTCTTATGTATCTTCTCCTCCAATCTGGATGAGTTTTTCATGATTCGTGTAGCGGGACTGAAAGAGCAGGAATTCTTCCGTTCCAACGAACTAGGTCCAGATAGGATGAGCCCTACTCAACAACTAGAGGAGATATCCCGAAGGGTTCATGAATATGTCGATAAGCAATATAGATGCTACAAAGAGGACATACGGCCATCCTTATCTAAAAATGGTATTCATATACTTGATATTGATGATTTGAACGATGACCAGCATGAGTTCCTACGTGAATATTGGGAACAAACTCTATTCCCAATACTAACTCCCCTCGCCGTTGACCCCAGTCATCCCTTTCCCAAACTCCCCAACAACAGCCTCAATCTGGTCGTAGAGCTGAAATCTCCTGATTCAGACCGGGCCAAGGTATATTTCGCATTCGTAACCATACCTAAGGTCGTAGATAGGTTGGTTAACCTACCCAAAGAGCAGAAGAACCGGGTTAAGTATGTTCTGTTGGAGGATGTGATAACCGAGTTTATTGGGGACTTGTTCCCGGGATTGGATATAGTGGGTATCTCTTCTATGAAGGTATCCAGGAATAGCGACCTGGATATAGTCGAGGAGGAAGCGAGTGACCTTTTAAAAGCAATACAGCAGGAAGTCAGACGACGAGACCAGGGGAATATTGTCAGGATGGAGCTTTCCAATAACCTACCCAGTCCGATGGTTATGGAGATACTCAAGAAACACTTGAATATTGAAGAAAAAGATATATATTACATAAACGGACCACTGGACTTGAAAGCATTCTTCGAGGTATACAATAATTCAGATGAGTTCCCCAATTTAAAATACGACTCTTTTATTCCTTATGACCCGGTGGCAAACCAAACCAAAACCACCGAGTTCTATGAGTTGCTGAAGAAGAAGGACATACTGCTCTATCATCCTTATGATTCATTCCAAAGTGTCATCGATTTCATATCCGATGCGGCAGAAGACCCGGCAGTGCTTGCGATTAAGCAGACCTTATACCGTACGGGTAAAGAGTCTCCCTTCGTGAAAGCCCTCATCAAGGCTGCGGAGAATGGCAAACAGGTCACAGCGCTGGTGGAGATTAAAGCCCGTTTTGATGAAGAGTCCAACATCAACTGGGCGAAGAAGTTGGAGGAAGCCGGAGTCAATGTAGTATACGGCTTAATCGGACTTAAAACACACTGTAAGATGGGGCTGGTTGTTAGAAGGGAGTCTTCCAAGATTAGGAAGTACATCCACCTTTCCACCGGCAACTACAACCATATTACGGCTAAACTTTATAGTGATATAGGCTTTTTCACATCCAAGAAGAGTTTCAGCGATGATGTCCTTGTCTTGTTCAATGTAATAACAGGATATGCTAATCTACCACCCCTTAAGAAGCTGGTTGCAGCACCTATAAACCTTAAAGAGCGTATGGAAGAGATGATACTTAGAGAGAGGGATAACTGTCTTGCTGGTAAGGAATCCCGTATCATAGCTAAGATGAATTCCCTTTCAGACACCACCATCATCAAGGCTTTATATAAGGCATCCATGGCTGGAGTGAAGATAGACCTTATTGTAAGGGGGATATGCTGTCTGATACCGGGCGTGCCAGGATTGAGCGATAACATAAGGGTTTACAGCATAATAGACCGTTTCCTCGAACACAGCAGGGTGTTTTACTTTTCCAATAAGGGTGCAGATGAGATTTATCTCTCCAGTGCCGATTGGAGACCGAGAAACATGGAAAGGCGTATCGAAGTTATGTTCCCGGTGGAGGATGAAATCCTCAAGAACCGCCTTATCAATGAAATCCTACTCCCACAGATAAGAAACAGGAAGAATTGCTATAAACTCACTTCAGATGGAACATACACCATCGGTCAGAGTAGCATAGAGAAGCCTTTTAGCTATCAAACAGAGATGATAAACATATCCAATATAAGAAAGAAAAGAGAAAATGTCCTACTGCAAGGCATCTCTTCAGAACTGATAAAGCGAAAGAAAAAGAAAAAGTAGTGCCCGTTTTACCTATAGGAGGCTTTCCAATATTTCAGCGGAATCCCTTACAAACTTAGGACACTCCTTATTGGTCAACTGAAGGGCGATGCATTCCTGTCTTTGCTCTGGAATACTTACATCATAACCTAAAAGCTCTTTACATATTATAGACCCGTTTCTAGAATTAAACTCTTTTATGAACTCCCTAGCCTTATCATCTATGACTTGCTTCTCTTCTGCTGTCATGGCTCTTGGCTTTCCATATCTAAGTCCCAGGACCATTAAAGCTCCGGTAACTACCCCGCAAGTCTCCCCTAGGTGTGCCATACCTCCACCAAAGGAACTAGCTACCTTAAGAGCCTCTTCCTTATCCAATCCGTAATCAGGAGCGAATGCAGAGAACACCGATTGGGAACAGCTACACCCTTCATCAAAATACTGTTCCGCCTTTTCTACTCTATTACTCATCGTTTACCTCCTTTTGTGTTTATACATTAAACTTTATGTTAAGTATGTCTCCATCCTGGACGATATAGTCTTTACCTTCCAGACGGAGTTGACCATCCTCTTTGACTTTGGTCACATTCCCCCCATGGTTCTTAAAAGCATGAAAGGACATCACTTCTGCCCTTATGAAACCTCGTTCCAAGTCAGAATGTATCTTACCGGCAGCTTTTTTGGAGGTGGTGCCTCGCTTGATTGTCCATGCCCGGCATTCATCTTTACCCGATGTGAGGAAGGATATCAAGTCAAGCATCGCATAAGACTCTTTGATGAAACGGTTTCTCGCCGGTTCGCTTATCCCCAGTTCACCCATGAACTCTTTCTGTTCGTCTTCCGGTAGCTGGGAAAGCTCCATCTCTATCTTACCGCACAAATCAACATAGGTGATACCTTCTGTCTTCATATAGTCGATGACTTCGCTGATGTCTACTGTCTCATCTCCATCTTCCCCTGTATTGATTAAGACCAGGTAGCTTTTATCGGTAAGGAACTGATAGTGGACTATCTCTTTACGCTCTTCATCGGATAGGTCGAGGTCTTTAATCATTTTCTCCTCGGAAAGCTGGTCTCTCAGTTTGCTCATAAGGTTTATCTCTTTCTCATAAGCCTGTTTGTCTTTCATGAGCTTCTTATCCTTGCTTGCCCTATCCAGTCTGTTTTCCACCAGGCTCAGGTCGCTGAAAATCATTTCCAGTTCGACTTCCTTAAGGTCTGACATGGGGTCGATTTTGTTATTGGGATGAGGTACATTAGGATTCTTAAATGCCCTTATCACTATGGCAAAAGCATCCATAGTCTTAATCTCGCCGATGAGCTTAGCGGAGAAGCCTTTCTCCTCATGTTTTCCCGGTTCATCCACCGCCACATCTACAAAGCTAATCTCGGCATAAGTGGTTTTCTTAGGCTGGTATATCTCGGATAGGTAGTCCACCCTTTCATCAGGCACTTTGATTATACCCAGGTTATGCTTCTTTGACCCGCCATAGCCTACTTCTGCGCTTTGTCCGGTGAGAGTATTGAATATGGTGGTCTTTCCTGACTGTTCTAGTCCAATAATGCCTATCTTCATAATCACCCCTGTTATTGGTTTTGTTATTCTGGTTTAATATAATGATAAGATAATTGGTGTAGAAAACCAATAATTGAATTTATGTATGTGAATTTTAATTGACTGTTTTTCTTTAAGATTTTAGCTAAGTTTTAATTATATAATAAGATAAGATATCAGTTAATATACTTCTATGATATGCTCCAAAAGTAAGGTTTATATGACTAAAAGACCGTCCTGTGTGGGATATATATGATTTAATGGCTTAGTATAAATATTGTTTTTTATAATTACAAAAAATAAAAAAAAGGTGTTTTTTTTCTAAGAATCTTGATTTATAAATATTTATTTAATATAATAAGAATTAGATCGGTATATACAAATATAAACTAAAGGAAGGTTAATATAATGATTTCTAATAAAACTAAGTTGTTAATGATAATCCTTATTTTGCTAATATTACCAATGACAGCATTGATTATAGCTCAGCAAGGGGATAGCAATGACTATTATCCCACTAGTTATGAATATCCTGATGGAAATATGCTGTTAAATGATATTTATATATCTGATTATACTTATGAATCAAACAATAATAACAATGTATCCTCTATAAATACATCTATTGAAAATCTAGAAGGAGATTGGGGCTTTAAGCTAATAGACGGACAGGAAAACGAAATCGATGTTAAAGCTCATCTTATAACTGAGGAATATAAGACACAAGTCTATCCAGATTATCTAAACGATGATACTTCACCATACTATGTCGAAACCTACAAGCGAATAAAGAAGAAATACTTTATAAACCAGGGATTCACAGAAGTAGAAGCCGAAGAGATAGCCCGTAGATATGCTGAGGAACTAAATATCGAAGATGATTTGACTGATATTAAGGTTACAGATAGTCATACATATGTTAACTATTTCAAAATTGTCTTTACTATGAAACAAGAATACACCAATTATAATATCGATGATGTCTATGTCCCTGTAGAATTGCTAGAGGATAACCCAGACTCTTATGAGTTCACTACGATTTTCCAAGATGGTAATGAACAATTCGAATTTAAGGGACTCTTCCATGATGAGTTTAGAAAGATAACAACCATCTCCGTTACTCGTATAACATCTGTAGAAGCTAATAGAGAAAGAGAAGCAAATACTTCCGATGAAGTATACACCTCGTTAGACGGCGATAAAGAAGGAAAATTGATTTCTTATAACATAACCATATCAGAACAGTTTATCGAGAATCGCGAAGTGTTCTTCAATATACTACCTATAGATAACAAAGGTAACATCATGGTTAAAGAAGATGTGGGTATAGAAGCGTATTACTATTATGAAGAGACAAAGATAGAGATGGAATTCGAATTTGTTGAAGAAGAAGAAACCACACCTAAAGAAGAATTAGATTGGGCTTTCTTCATTCTTTCGGATAGCAGCGGTAGTATGGGTACAAATGACCCAGAGATGAAAAGAAGAATCGCAGCGAGGACATTTATACAGAAGATGAAAATGCTTAGTCCGGACAGCTTATTTGCTATAGGCGATTTCGGTCCAACTAATACTAAAGGTTTTAATGTTACCCGTTTATTACAGGAATTTACCAACAATTATTCTCTACTAACCGATGCTATCGAAAAATTTGTAGCAAACGGCGGTACCCCACTTTATGACTCTTTAAGTGAAGTGTTGGATTATATCAAGGAGTTTTCCGGATTCTTAGACAAAGAGTATAAATATGCTATCCTTATTCTCTCTGATGGAGAACCTAATGATGAGCTTCTGAAAGAGGAAGTGTATAATAAATCCCTAGCTTATGGAATACCGATTAATTCGGTTTATATGACTCATGGTGGAGAAAGGGGAAAACAGGTTATGGATGATTTATCACAGCAGACTGGAGGAATACCTTATACTGTAGATAAATCTCAAAACTTAGAAACCGCTTTCGAAAATATAGCATTTGGTAATGAAGGGGCTAGCATCCAATGTAAGATTATATTCCCGGATGATCAACTTCCACCATCAGGAACCATTGTAGAAGTCACCCTAGAAATGACTATGGATGACGGTATCTCTACTATATACCGCACATTGAAAGTCCAAATTCCATAATACTCACCTTTAAATTCTTTAAAAATTTTTTATTTTATTTAGTTGTCATTACTACAACAATGTGTTAAGTTAAATCAAGTATAAACTTTAGAGATAATCTACATTATCTTTAAACAATCAATAAAATTTTTTGGAGAAGGATAAATGAAAAGGATAAGTCTCTTAATAATCGTTTTAGCTTTAATCTTAGGCATGGTTGCTTGTGGTCCTGGAGCGGGATTTGAAGTAGCTCAAAAAGTTATGCAGGATATATCAGCTTCCACATCGGGGTTCTCGCTAACACAAGGTAGCAAAGCTCTATCTAAAGATGGTGAGTTCTCATACCAGGGAACCATTAATGGCTATACTGGAACAGCCACTGTGGAATATAATTTGGGTGTTTACGAAGGTGACGGAATTGGTGATGATTACACCGAATCACTAACCATTAACATGGATATGAGAGTAGCTTACGATAACTTTATGTTTACCGAGGAAAGCTACAAAATCAATGGTTCGATTACATCTGAAGTAAATGCTGCTTATGGTATGTCAGAAGATACTGGTAATTATGAGCTCATTTACGTATTCAACAGCGTATACAATACACCAGAAACCCTCACCGCAGAAAAAGGTGGTGAAAGCCATTCTTTCGGTATGGACAATGTAACCATGGATATAGTGTTTATTATGTCCATGACCGACCAAGGCGATGTTGCCTTTGAAGTCGTTACCAGCGAAGTCAGCGGAACCATAACAGTAGATGGTGTGAATTATGATGCAAGTGAAGTTATCGATTTTGACTTTGAAGATTGGACAGGTAATACAGGGTCTTAAGATTTAGTATTTAACTTAATAAACTGAAAAGCCCTGCTTATTAACATAGCGGGGCTTTTTTAATATATACTCATTTAAATGTATTTAGTTTTTGAGCTTTTTTACTCTTACTTTCTTTCTGCTTTGTAATTGGTTTATATCTTTGTTTCGATACCAGTTCTTGGGTATCTTTCGCTTGTTAAGGGCAGCAGAGAGTATCTTAATAGCGTATATGTTCTCCAAGCCTAACTTACAAGCCCATACATTGAGAAAGGTTAATGATACCACCGTGGAGAAGAAGCCATATGTGATACCCGGGATGAAAAACATAATAAGTAGCCAAACCATATTCATCGCCGAGAAACGGGAAAGATTAAACAGACCTTCTGCAGTGCTTCCTATGATTGCGTTATTGAGGAAGATAAGGAAGATAAAGCTAATCAGGACAATACTTATAATAAATACCGATAAAGCTCGGGAATAGAAAGCCTTTAGCAGTTTACCTACTCCTTTGAACGCATTGAATATGTTCGTACGCATGAAAATCATACCAGGAAAGACAAGTATTAATAGCGGTGACAGGAATATGAATACGATACCGCTTATTAAGAATACCCAGTTCATAACCTCGCCATATAAAGCAGCATTGCCATCTTGTTGGGAATTTATATAAAGGCTGAACATAAAAAGCAATATCGTAATAATAGTGAAGAGTATCGAGTATATGAAATAACTCCCGGAGTGTGTAAGTGAATAAGACAAAGCATCCGCTGTAGATGGTTTTTCACCTACCGAGAACTTCCCCGCTATGTACGAATTCGCCCCCATAGATAAACACAGGAAATAGAAGATTATGATTATACTTATTATAAGATAAGCTAAGAAGGATGGATTTATTGACAGTAAAGGATTAGATTGGATTGAAGCTTCCTCTTCCTCAGCTTCGGTATCTTCGGTAGTCTGGTCTGGTGTTTCTGAACTGTCAACGCTTTGCTCTATAATGGTTTGGTTGGTAAAGATGTTCTCAGCCTCAGGAAAGAAGAAGTTAAACAGCATAACAGATATGAGTAAAGGTATTATGAAGAAGAAACCCACGATAATATATTTCCAGAAGCCGTTCCCCCATATCTTTAATGAGTATAATAGAATATCACCAAGACCGCCCCTCATGGCAATAGGTGTATAATCTGAATTGTTCATAATTCATCCCAGCCTTATTTTATACCTTTATTATTTTTGTATTGTTTTCATTATCCATTATCGGATAGTAATAAAATAATTACATTTTTAATTATCACTTAATAATATCTATTTTTTTATTTGGTTGTTAATTATTTTTTCTTTTACATTTATTACATAGCTTATAATTAAATACCTAATAAACATTACAGATTTTAATATATCAGGAGTGAAAGGTTAATGAAACTTAAATTTAATTTGAAGAATAAATTGATCTTCCTTTTAGGAGGATTCCTTATCATATATGCTATAATGTTTTTCTCTTTCGTTATTATGAATATGTCTTCTGTCCTTAATGATATTAATAAAAATAACATGACTTTCATTGAGGAAAATATAGGCAATTTAACCAAAAGTATAATAGTCTCCCATATGGATGATTTGATAAGATTCACCGATGTAGATGAATACTTGTATAAAAACAATAAAACCCAGCTTAATAACTTATTAAACGATGTATACAAAGAATCAAGCCAGACCAATTATAATGATTATATTCGATTCTTCTTACCTGATGATTCATTATTCTTTATATTCTATCCATCGGGTAAAAAAACAGAGATTGATTCCAATACAGAGCTTCATTTAGACAAAGTCAAAGCTGATAAAGAAGGTTTATACGGTTTAAGAACGGGTAGTAAACATAACTCCTACCATTACATTAAACCAATCTTTTATGATGGAGAATATGCCGGTGCTGTAGAGATGGGCATATTTATTAACCAAGACTGGATACATTATCTAAAACAGTTCATGGGAAATAAAGCTGAATTTGTGTATATTCCGGTACAAAACGGTAATATGGTTGTTGAAAAGGCGATCACCACATTAGATAGTATAACAATTTCAGATAAAATCTTGAAATCTGGTAGCAAAGTATTGAATTCTTCTAATGAAGATTTTATTGAATTATCCATACAAAACTCTATGTATGGTTTATTAAATACACCTTTATATGAAAATGAATCTATAATCGGAGTGTTTGGTATAATGAGGGATATAACCTTTATTGGAGAAAGAAAGGCACATGGTGGAAGACTTGTTATTTTTGTATCATTATCAGAAATGGTTATATTAATTGTAATAGCTATTTTTATCTTTAGAAGAATGTTTTCACCGATAAATGTCTTAATAGAAAAAGCAAAGAATATATCCGAGGGAGAAGCAGACCTGACATCATATCTTAACATAAATAGACAGGACGAATTGGGGAAACTCTCTCAATACTTTAATAGATTCATAGATAAACTGAAAGACCTGGTAATAAACATAAAAGACGTTTCCCGAAGCAGTAAAACCATAAGTGACGAACTATCATCCAATGTAGAAGAGACCAATACTCAAGTAGAAGAGATGGTTACTAATATCGAACATATAAAGAATGAATCCATTGTTCTAAACCATAACATAAAGAGTTCTTCTGAATCCTTAGATTTTATTACAAAGGGTATTAAAGACCTAACCAATAAAATCAACGAACAGGCTTCCCTGGTAGAAGAAAGCTCATCATCCATTGAGCAGATGATATCCTCTATTGAGAGTATATCCAAGATAACAGGCGAGAAAAAGTCTTCCACAGAAAAACTCCTCGAAGTTACCCAGGAAGGCGGGGAGTATGTTAAGAAAACCAACAAAATCATAGAAGAGGTGTCTCAAAACATAGATGATATGCTAAAGACCATCGACATTATTAATAACATATCCAGTCAAACCAATCTACTTGCCATGAATGCTTCTATAGAAGCAGCACATGCCGGTGAGGCAGGTAAGGGTTTCGCCGTGGTTGCGGATGAGATAAGAAATCTATCCGAGTCTACCGCTGTTAATGCTAAAACCATCTCAGACTCATTAAAGAAAATCATAAACATGATTGAATTAGCACTACAGGCAAGCGAAGACAGCGGAATCTCATTCGATAACATCAGCAAGGAAGTCAAACTCGTATCGGATGCTTTAACTGAGATAGCAGGTGGTATGAATGAACTTTCTGCCGGTAGTAACCAGATTATGAAGGCTATAACCAATCTATCCAATATTACCACCGAGGTTCGAGAAAGCTCTATAGAAATGGATAAGAGCTCAGGAAAGATACGGGTATCCGTAGGAAAACTACAAGAAACGGCTGAACGGGTTAATCAAAATATAGCTGAATTTGCTACCGGAACTCAACAGATAACACAAGCTACCGGAGAAGTATCGATTCTGACAAATAAGAATAAAGATAAGATAAATACGCTTAATGAGGAAATAAGCAAATTCAACACTGAAGATGTTGAAAACAAGAATAAAGCAATCCTTACAACCAATATCAATGCCATATAAATCTAATCTCTAGTAGATTTAATCTATTTAGGCTTTCTTATTTCAATTAATCGAAACTTTCTTCTTCTGATGGAAAGTTGCCTATCTTTATGTCATTGACATATTCGCCTATGGTCTTCTTGATGACTTCGCTTATGTTAAAGTATCGTCTGGAGTGCTTGAAATAGTTGTTCTCGTCATATCCTAATATATCGTTAATCACCTGTATCTGTCCATCACAATGCATCCCGGCACCTATACCTATCGTAGGTATATTAAGCGATTCTGTTACTATCTTAGCCGCTTCCATCGGGACAAGCTCCATGATTATGGAGAAAGCTCCAGCCTGTTCTATGGCTTTAGCGTCAGCTAGCAGAGACTCGAAACCTCTTTCTCCACGGTGCTGGACGGAGTATCTACCGTATAGATTGATTGATTGAGGTTTCAGACCTATGTGTCCCATGACAGGTATGCCGGATTTGATAAGGTATCTGACGGTGTCTTCCATTTCTTCTCCCCCCTCCAGCTTAACAGCAGACGCTCCGGTTTCCTTGATTATCCTGCCAGCATTCCTGAGTGCGTCTTTGGGTGAGATATAACTCATGAATGGCATATCAATGACCACCAAAGCTCTATTCGATCCTCTGACCACGCATTTCCCATGATGAATCATGTCCTCTACAGTTACCGGTATAGTGTTCTCATAACCCATTATAACATTACCAAGGCTGTCTCCTACCAGTATAATGTCTATGTCGGTATCATTAAGTATGGTTGCTGTTTGATAGTCGTAAGCGGTTAAGGCACTGATTTTCTCTTTGCCTTTCTTATTAAGAATATCACTTACAGTTATTTTTTTCATTTAGCTACTCCTACAGAACAAAAAGTTAACTTCACGATAATTGATACTTAATAGAAAGATTATAATAAAACAATGATTAATCAATATCATTTTATTAAACTGTCAGGATATGCCCTATAAAGCCTCCTGACAGTATTACTCAAAGACTAACCCAGCCTTTATTTAAGCATCTCCTGTGAACCTTCCTCCATCAGCTTATTGATACGCGATATCATCTCGGAAGGCTGACTCATTATGCCGTCAAGCATCAAAGCATTATCAAAGAGCTGGTCTATACAGCTGTTCAGGTAATCCTTCTTCTTACCATCAGCATGTATCTCGGCAAGGTTCTTGATTAATGGACTATCGTAGTTTACCTCAAAAATCTTCTTCGGTATCTCGAAGTTCTCGTTCATCATCTTCATTATCTTCTGCATTTGGGTGGAAGTGGTATTATCCGGATTGACCAAACATACCGGGCTATCAGTTAGACGATTGGACTTCCTTACCTCTGTTACCTTATCCTTTAGGTATTCCTTTATATATTTGATTAGGTTTTCAAGCTTCTGGGCTTCCTCCTCGCTTTTCTCTTTCTCTTCCTCACTCTTAAGTGAGTCCAGATTAGCCTGGTCTATGGACTTAATCGGCTTATCATCAAAGTTGCCCAACCCGGATAAGACAAAGTCATCCGCCGGGTCGTATAGGTAAAGGACTTCTATTCCGTTCTTCTTGAATATCTCCAGATGAGGATTGCTTTCGATGACCTTTCGACTCTCTCCACTGATGTAGTATATCTCCTTCTGGTCATCGTTCATCCTTGATACATAGTCGGCGAGGGAGACCAGCCCCTTGTCATCATCATTGAATGATGAGTTGAAGCGTAACAGACCAGCAATCCTTCCCCTATTCTCGAAATCAACAGAGATGCCTTGTTTTATGGATATGCCGAACTCCTCCCAGAACTTGTTATATGCTTCAGCATCCTCTTTAGCCTTATCCTCAAGGAAGCTGAGCAGTTTCTTAGTAAGCACTTTCTTTATCTTGATGATATTCCGGTTATCCTGAAGCGTCTCTCTGGATATATTAAGCGGAACATCTTCTGTATCAACTACACCCTTAATAAAGTCCAGATATGGCGGTAGCAAGTCTTTGCATTGGTCCATAATCATCACTTTGTTACTGTAAAGGCTTGGTCCATACTCCTTGTTCATATTGTAGCCGAACATCTTGGCATTGTTTATCTTTGGTATATACAGTATAGCGTTGAACTGAACCGGCACATCAGCCTGAAGGTGTAGATGGAACATGGGGTCATCGAAGCTGGTGGTAGCAAACTTGTAGAACTCGTTATACTCCTCTTCAGTGATTTCGTTTTTCGGTTGTGTCCATAATGCTTTAACTTTATTGCCCTGCTCACCTTCTACCTTTACTGGAAATGGAACGAAATTGGAATACTTTTTAATAATCTGTTCTATACGGGGTTTCTCGATATATTCGCTGTCTTCTTCTTTAAGATGTAAGGTTACGGTTGTCCCCCGTTTATCCTTATCTGTATCCTCTATGGTATATTCTCCGCTACCATCTGCTATCCATCTATAAGCAGGTTCATCCTTAAGATACGACTTAGTTTCAACTTCCACCTTATCTGCAACCATGAATGAAGAGTAGAAGCCCACACCGAATTGACCGATAAGCGGCTTCTCGCCTTTTTGCTCTTCGGTAAGCTTCTTCAGGTATTCGATAGTACCCGAACGGGCAATTGTTCCCAAGTTGTTAACTAATTCGTCTTTAGTCATGCCAATACCGGTATCGGATACGGTTATCTTTTTATTATCCTTATCGATGCTTATATTGATTTCTAGGTCAAGTTCCGGATTCTGGACATCTTTATTGGTCAACTGCTCAAACTTTATCTTGGATAAAGCATCCGATGAGTTTGATATAAGTTCTCTCAGGAATATTTCTTTATGGGTATATAATGATTTTGCAAATAGGTCTAACAGTTTATTTATTTCTGCTTGAAACTGAAATGTTTGTTTACTCATATTACCTC
Organism: uncultured Spirochaetia bacterium; assembly: GCA_964447635.1. Classification (GTDB taxonomy): domain Bacteria; phylum Spirochaetota; class UBA6919; order CAYUUC01; family CAYUUC01; genus CAYUUC01. Next base: position 1,694 of record CAYUUC010000007.1, on the reverse strand, counting down.
CAGGTCAATATTAGATTAGGTTAAATTTATTTGGGATTTATTAATATTATATAAAAATTGTTAACAATAGAAAAGTTTCTCTTGTAATAAGATAATTAATTAAAATCTCTTTTCAAAAAAGTGGTTAGCTTAGACTGCTCACTTTGTTATGGTTATTTATCCTTTGTATTGGCATCTTCTAGGTTTTGGCTTTTTATGTGAAGATAAGTGGTTATTTTTACCAAAAGGTCTTCGATGGAAAAGGGTTTAACTATGTAATCATAAGCACCGAGTTTTATACATTCTCTTATCAGTCTTTCATCTGCGATGACTGTAGACATGATAACAGGTATGGTTATCTTTATATCCTTATTCTTGGGATTATATATAGCTTTTAGAAAGTTCAATCCGTTAACACCAGGCATCCGTATATCCAGCAAGACGATATCAGGAACACTGGTTACTATTTCCCGTAGAGCCTTCTCCGCATTATTATACACATCAACATTGAATTGCAGGTCTTCTAATTGTTCGGATACCAGGTCGGTGAACGCCTTATCATCATCAACCACTGCAATGTGATAATCGGAAGGCTTAAGATTCTTGTCAAGGTTGTTGTGTTTATACAGGTATTGGACATTGGACGCTTTAAGCTCTTTTATGTTCGCTTCTGTAAAAGGGTCGTAAGCTTGCTTAACTAAAGTAGAGTCATCGGTGAATAATGAATGACTGAATATACTCCCCGGTGTAAGTTCATCCACCTTTACCCGACCAGCGGAGCGCATAAGGGCTATAGGTCTGACCCTCTTTACCTCATCAAGTATTTGATGGACTTTTATCTGGTTAATTAGGTTCTTGCGGTATTCATCGACATGCTTCTTTATCACATTTGAGTTGGTTATTGCTACTTTTAGGTATCTCAATGATTCTTTTAGGTTTCTGAACATAATCACATGCCATTTATAGAAGTCCTCTTTGGTTGATTTTATGGTTGTAAGTTTTTGGACTTCTTTTATCGAATTAAATATCATATCTACGATATCCCTAAGGAAATTGTCTATTAAATCCATCATAGTATTATAGAAGTTTTTATAAGTTGCGGTGTGTTTCTCTCTCGTGCTTAAGTCTGTCTTGGAGCTGAACTTAATCTGAGAAATATGTAGTAGTTTTATCCGCGTTTCCTTGGCTATACGTAGGATATCGCCTGCTTTATCTTTTATCACTTGGATATAGCTATTTATTTCTTTTAGCTTTTCCTTATCTTCAAAGAATTCTAGTTCAGGCTTCATTATGTTTAGTGTACTTTTTATTATGAAGATGTTATCAGCTGTCGATTTTATAAACTGCTCGGATATCTTGGATATACCCAGGCATTTGGCTATATATTCTTTACCGATATTATCCAATCCGGCGTATACTCCGTATTCCGAAGAATTCATTAACATTTCCTCCGATGCATCTGAAAAAACCCTCTATCGGTATAAATTTCGGAATAAACACATAAAAAGTATAATTTACAGATGCGATGTATTAATAACAATAATCTTAAAATGTAACTTAGCATATCCTCCATGAATTTTAATTATATTACCTATATATAATTTCCCTTAATAAATAGTAACACTTAATATAGAAAAAGCAATACAATAATCTTAACCATATCTAATCAAAATTACTGTCAAACCGTATTTATATAATACTATATGATATTTTAT
>CAYUUC010000006.1:0-36072 GCA_964447635.1 uncultured Spirochaetia bacterium | reverse complement strand
GGATGTTTACCTTGCTGATTCATGCTTTATGGCTAATGTTGAGTTTCAGAATTCCAACTTTAAAAATTATACAAATTTCTTCATGAGTAAATTCTCAAACAATATTGATTTTAGCTATAGCCATTTCTTAAACGAAGCGGATTTTGGAAGAACCCTTTTCTCAGGTTATGCTAATTTCTCGGAAAGCATCTTCGATGGAAATAAAGCAGACTTTTATAATTCGCAGTTTATGGGATATACAAACTTTTTTTCAGCAAAATTTCAGGGTTATGCCAATTTCTTTTCATCACAATTCTCCGGATATGCCAATTTCCGCAAGATTGAATTAAATGGAACGGGATACTTTGGTGATATTCAGTTTTCGGGTACCGCAGATTTCCGATACTCAAAGTTTACAGATGAGGTTCAATTTATATCATCGCAGTTTTCCGGTTACTCCAATTATCGGGAAGCTTTATTCAATAAACCGGTGGATTTTGGTGATGCTCAATTTTATTGTAAAGCGGATTTCAGGAATGCTAAGTTCCTTGACCTAGCTGGCTTTAGAGGTACATACTTCATGATTAAGGCTGATTATAACGGAGCGGAATTCTTCAAGGAGAAGGACTTTTCTTCATCATTCCTTCTGGGTCAGCCATTCAATCCTTAATCTAAATCAACATCACCTTTTATTGAGGATACTTTTATTAACCAGCTTCGATACATCTCGTGACAGCTGATTCCAAGGACATTCGATAAGCACACACTTCGAACAGTAGAAAGGAAACATCACTCCAAAAAATACTACAATAGACAATATATCATAAACCAACAAAACCACAACCAATAAAAGATAAGATGAACCCAGCGAAGCAAAGTAAACCACATTGTAAATGCCTATAGACAACGGGAAAAAGGTGTATAAGGCATAGCTGGTCATTAGGATTACCTTCTCGATAAAGCTCATTGGATTTGGATTGTACTTCACTTTAATCGGCAGGTTTCGATTGAGGGGGCAGGTTAAGCCTTTCCCTTCCGTCATAGCGTGTGGGCAATGGATGCAGTGTGTATAAATCTCAGCCAGTGAGATATAGGCTGACGATATTGCCCAGCCTATTATTGCCCACCAATTGCCGAGTAGAAAGGTGTTAGCGAGGATAACGCCTAAGGAACCGGATACAAAGACAAACACTATCCCCCAGAAACCGCCTATTTGCTTGATGGTCCCGGCTTTACAGTTTACATCATATTTGGATAATTCACATTTCCCGCATGGGATGTCTCTTTGTAATCCGCATACAACTTTATTTTGGTAACTCATCGAGGTTTTCTCCTAGTTTAAGACCAATCATCTTCTTCTCAAAGCGGTTATAGCTTATGTTATAGAATAGATATCCCATAAGGCTTTTTAGGCTGTAAGTTCTTCCCAAGCATGCCATAGCTCTTTTCATAATTGATGATGCTTTATAGAACTCATCCGAAGCGTAATCACAACTCCATCTTAATTCATCAGACCTTATCTGTTTCGGTCTGAACACCACATCACCATAATGGTAATCATCGTCAATCCACCACTTATCTAAAATGAGTCTTCCCGTATCCTTAAGTTCCTTATAGATAGGCGTTCCCGGATATGGTGTAACCGGATTAAACAGAGCCACCGCAAATCTCTGGTTAATTGCAAACTCAACTGTTCGTTGGATAGTATCAATAGTATCGCAATCCAGACCGAAGATGAAAGCGGCTGTTATGTTTATCCCTTTATCATGTATGGTTTTAATCATATCAGATGTTTTACCTGCTTGATAAGTCCATTCCTTACCGATTTGGTCTAATCCTTTTTTAGTTATTGATTCAAAACCGATGAACAAGTTTATGCATCCGCTTTTCCTTATACTATCTAGGAGTTTCGGATTATTAGCGATATCGATAGTTCCATATCCCACCCAACTTATCTTTAAGTCTGCCAGCCTTTCGAAGAGCTTAAGAGCATAGCTTTGGTTCGCAGTGAGATTATCATCCACAAAGAAGACAGCTTTACGCCTTTGAAGTTCGATTTCATGGATTATGCTATCGATGTCTTTAGGATAGTATTTCGATTTATAATAGGTAGAAATGGTACAAAAACTGCAATGATTAATGCATCCCATTCCCGCTTCCACCATACCGAAAACTGTATCATACTTCTTCCGACTGTAGATAGATTTATCTGGTATATAAGTATATGGTTCAGGAGTTCCAGAGTATAAGGTTTGGTGCTTGTTTTTTGAAAAGTCATTCAAGAATGTATTCCATGTTCTCAAAGCTCTACCAGTGAAAACCACATCAGCATGCTCCATAACCTCTTCCGGAAGCAAACTCGCATGTACACCACCCATCACCACCGTTATACCTCTGTTTCTGAACCGGTCAGCTATCTGATAAGCTCTCCTAGCAGTGAAAGTCTCCACTGTGATTGCAACCAGGTCAGTATCAGTTTCGTAATCGATGAGTTGTTGCCTATCATCGTAGAACTCGGTCTCTATTTCTTTTGGAGTGAGTGCTTTAAGCGAAGCAATTGTCAAAGGCTCAACCAATTTAAGATTTAAGAAGTATGGTTTGCCTTTTGCCTTTGTTATGCCTGGTTGTATGAAAGTTATCTTCATAATAGTTCTATCCTTACCTGCTAATCGGGATTATCACTTAGGCATCTCGTCTAGGTTCTCCCCCAAAGGTAATCCTATACGCTGGGATTCTTCCTTAGCTAGACCTAGATTCTGGAAGATGTATGCGAAGAACTCGAACAAGCTGGGATGTCGTTTCAGTAAATCAACTATTCGTTTTATGACATAACCGGCTTTGTAGAAATCCCTTCCAACACGGTGACAACCATCAGCTAGCTGTTCTGGGGTCATGTTCTTAGGCTGAAAGATGATATTATCGTAATGGAAGTCCGGCTTAATCCACCATTCCGGATAAATCAGTCTGCCTTCTTCCTTCAGACGGTCATAATAGGCTGTTCCCGGCATAGGTGTTATATGAGCAAAGAAAGCAATGTCTATCCCCAGTCCCATGGAGAAATCCAGTGTAGCATCGAAAGCCGAAAGGTCATCATTATCTCCCCCAAACATGAACGAGCCAAGTACACCCATTCCATAATCGTGTATCTTATCTGTCAGTGTCTTAAAATCACCTATGTTCCTGACCCAACCCTTTCTTATCTCCTCAAGATTTTTATGATTAATTGACTCATAGCCGATTAAGTTCAAAAGGCAACCGCTTTTCTTCATCCACTTGAGTAATTCGTCATTTGTCGCCATGGTTAGGGAAGCCTGCGAAAACCATTTTATCTTTAGGGGTGTGATAGCCTTGAATAATTCGATGGCATAGTCAGGATCGTCTACTATGTTGTCATCGACGAAGCTGATTATCTTAGAGCCTGTGGATTCGATATCCCTGACCACATCATTAACCGCTCTGGGATGGTATTTACCTTTATAGTAGGTATTAATAGAACAGAAATCACAATGGTAGCAACAGCCCCGTCCTGTTTCCACCAGGGAAAACATACCATAACTCTTTCGATTATAGATGCTTCTATCCGGAAGAATGGGGGAATAAGCCACACCACCCTCGTAAATCTCTTTATACTGACCTTTTCGGAAGTCCTCTAAGAAGGTTCCCCATATTTCCTCCGCATTACCTTTAAACAGGATGTCACAATGAGCCTTTACCTCCTCGGGTAGAGCCATAACATGATAACCCCCCATCACTACCGGTATACCCCTTTCACGGAAGCGGTCAGCTATCATATAAGACCTTCTAGCCCAGAAGGTTCCTACATGAATGGCTACCAGGTCTGTATCAGTATCATAGTCAATCGCTTCCCATCTATCGTCGAAGAGTTCAGTTTCGATATCAGCCGGAGTAAGGGCTTTCAAAGTGGCAAAGGTAAGGGGTTCCATGCTTTTCCAACTGTTTATATATCTTCGGTTCTTTTTCTTTCCTACACCCGGAAAGATGAATGTGACCTTCATAAGATATCCTTTATATCGCTATTAAGTAAAATGTAGTTGAAATCTTCAATTCCTTGGCATACAAGCATTAAGAAAGTGTTGAAAAGACTATAAAAACTATATAATAACAACTAACAACTACTGAATTAAAAGCGTTTCTTTAATCAAATATTCAAATAAAATATAATCGTAACCATTAGATTAAACAATAAATAAAAATTGAGCTATAAACAAGTTTGTTATGCTAAAAGAATTATATTTTCTTAAAATTAAATAGATTAACCCAGTTTTCATTATTTTTAAGAATAACCTTATCCACAAAATAAAGGAAAAACCGTGAGTAATAAGACCCCCAATATCTTCCCTATTCTAACAATCAACTTCATAGGAATCTTAGGTTTCAGCATCATCTTGCCATTCCTCGTCTTTCTGGTAGAGGACTTCGGTGGTAATGGCATCATTTATGGTATACTATCGGCAACCTATCCAGCATTTCAGATGATTGGAGGTCCAATTCTGGGTCGATTCTCGGATATCTTTGGTAGAAAAAAAGTGCTTTTCTTCAGTCATTTAGGCACATTCATCGCCTGGCTTATATTTATACTTGCTCTTTTCCTACCTATAAAATCCTTTCTAAAGATAGATTCAAATCTCATGGGTAGTTTTGTTATAACTCTCCCGCTCATCATTTTGTTTATAGGAAGGGCATTGGATGGATTGACGGGTGGCAATGTCTCGGTAGCAAACGCATATCTCGCAGACATCTCCACCGACGAAAACATGAATAAGAACTTCGGAAAAATCTCAATATCATCAAACCTCGCATACATGCTTGGACCTATGTTAGGTGGTGTGTTAGGAGCAACCGCATTGGGAGAGCTACTACCTGTATCTACGGCGGCATTCATCTCGTTAGCAGGTTTAGTAATCATTATCGTATTCCTTAAGGATACCAATGTAACAGAAGAAACCAGGGATAAATACACCAATAAACTTGACTCAAACGATAAAGAACAAAACACCCAGACGGAAACCCAGCGTAATGTAAATCTAAAAGAGGTATTAAAGATAAGACATCTACCCTACTTCCTACTGATGTATTTCATACTATACCTTGCTTTCAACATTTTCTATGCAGCATTCCCGATTCATGCATCCCGGACATTAGAATGGGACACGCTAAATCTGGGTTACTTCTTCTTCGTCCTTAGTGCCTTGATGGCTTTGGTTCAGGGACCAGTTTTAGGCTACCTGTCAAAGAAGGTTTCGGAAGGTTTACTCATAGCTTTCGGGACATTGTTGCTGGGGGCGAACTTTGCTTTACTCATAACTGCAGACCCATTATTGACATATGTTGCAGCTGTGTGTTTCGCTATTGGAAATGGATTGATGTGGCCATCCTTCCTATCTGTTCTGATAAAGTATACTGACAGGCGATACAAGGGAACAGTGCAGGGTTTAGGGAGCAGTGCAGGTAGCCTTGCCAGTATTGGTGGATTAATCGTGGGTGGTTTTATGTATGAAGTCATCGGGGCTTATACTTTCCTGGTTTCGGTAGGGATTACAGTGATAGTATTCTTCTTAAGTTTGTTCATACTAAAGATAGAGAAAAGATATCTAACAAAGCTAATCGTCTTTAAAGGTAGTTTAAACCGAAAGACCGTCAAAGATGAAGTTAGTCCTTGATTTCGTTTTTCAGCTCTTCGATTGAGGATAGTATCTCTGAGGTCTTATTATCCAATCTGTCGGATAATCTTCTGATTTTAGTATCAAGTTCTTCCACGGTGGCTTTCTTATCCTCTTCCACCCGAAGCATATTTTTCAAGGCTACTTCAAACACCCTTGATACAGATGTATTATTATCGATTGCGTATTTCTTGGCTATTTTCAACCAGTTATCTTCTATGGTTAAGTTCACTCTCTTTCGATTCATTGATTTCTCCCATGTAATATATAATCTAAAAATCGGCTAAGACATCCTCAAATATAATGATGGAAAATAAAATAAGCAAAAAAGAGCATAAACCCTGTATATACGCATACAATACATAAAATGTCATTTATACTTACTGCTCAGTTATACACAATAATAATCTCCAATCCTTATCTATTCAGAAAAAACTTATCATAAAGCATTAACAAAATCAAAATTTTTTTTTATACTGGTATTGACTTTTAATAAAAATATTATTATATTTAATAGCAAGAAAACAATGAGAGGCACGGTTAAATACTGTGCCTTTTTTATGTACTAATACTTTTCCATTTGTTATAAAATAAACCAGGGCATTATTCAAATCTAACCAAGAAGCAGGTCTATATAAACTTTATGTTAAATGAAGATAAGAGATTACCCCGCAAAAAAGCATACCAATCCGGACATAATCTAGAAGCTATACTCATTGAACAATTTAAACAGTATAAGCAGTATTGCCTAGCTTATATAGACAAAAACACCGGCACAAAAATTGCTGATAAACTGGAAACTTTGTATCTAAATGAGACATTCCAAAGGAAGCTTAGAGTAGACTTCATAGGCTATACAAAGGCTTATATGGGAGAAAAGCTGGATAAATCTGTATTCGTAGGCATAGAGGCGAAACAAAGCCTTAAACCCTACCTCCCATTCAGTATGATAAGACCACACCAGCTCGATTACCTGTTTAACCTTTATCGAAAGGGTAGCATCGCATTCCTGGTTATCGGTTTCCCTTACCAAGACAAAATCATAAAATGGTGGGTCAATCCTGATACATACCAGCTAATCAAATCCACAACAGCACATAATGGTAAATTCTCCAAAGGTATAGACCTCGAAAACCTTATCCAGAAAACCGGCAAAGATAATATCCTAACTTATAGTAACACCGATGTATTAGGATTGAATGCTCTAATGGAGTATTGAAGCAAATTCACAACCTATGACTATATATTAAACTCATCCCAACCGATAAAACAAGAGGTTTTTTAATCAAAGCGGTTTTGGTTAATAAATTCCCGATAAGTTATTATTTTCTTATCTTATTAAATATCCGATTTGAGGAGTTTTATGATGAATAATAACACGCTTATATTCGGTATGCAATACGGTGACGAAGGAAAAGGCAAAGTGGTTAACCATTTTATCGACTATTTTGATTCATGCGTAAGATTCAATGGAGGACCAAACGCTGGCCACACCGTTATTAAAGATAACAAGAAATATCATCTCCATCAAATACCATCCGGTATAGTCAAGAACAAACCTGTATACATGGAACCAGGGATGGTTATAGACATCGACAAGCTGGAAAAAGAGGCTGAACCTTTCGATAAATCTCTAATCCACATAAGCAAGTTCGTACATATCATCACAGAAGAACACCGAAAAGCCGACGAAGCTGGCTCTGATATAGGCACGACGAGAAGCGGCATCGCTTATTGCTATTCTGACCGGGCTTTAAGAAAAGGTAACCGAGTCGAGGACATAGCTGATAAGCTACCCTACACGATTTATGATGCCAGGCTATTCAAAGACAAGGACTATTTATTCGAATCCGCCCAAGGGATTATGCTGGATATTGATTATGGAGACTACCCCTTCTGCACATCTTCATCGATTCTTCCATCCATGAGGTATGGCATTAAGGAGACTATTGGGGTGATGAAAGCATACATATCCCGTGTAGGAAAAGGCTCACCAAAACATGATACTGTAGAAGAGCTTCAGAAATTGGGTAATGAGTTCGGTGTCACCACTGGAAGACCCCGACGATGCTTCTGGTTTGACTTTGATTTAATCAATTATGTAATGAATATCATCAATGTAGACCAAATAGCAATGACTAAATGCGATATCATCGAAAAAGCTAGCGAAATCAAATCATACAAGAACGGAAAACTAGTATCATACAAGAATGTGGGTGAATTTATAGATGATGTTAAGAAGCACTTCCCGGTTAAGTACCTGTCATGGACACCGGGAAACGAACTTGAGAAGCTATAAGGAGGTAATAGCTATGAGTGAGCCGGTTGATATACGCAGACTAAGCAAGGACGATAAAGACATCCTGAACCAGATAACAAATAAGTTCAAAGAAGCAGAGAACTTCAATATGGACTTTTTTGAAAACCCTATGAACCAGCTTATAGCCGGTTTACACGATGGAGAAGTTGTAGGATTCGCCCTGGCTTATAAACTCACCAGAATAGACACCAAAAGGTTTATGATGCTTCTATACGAAATCGAAGTCCTACCAGAACATAGGAGAAAAGGTGCCGGTAAGATGATGCTCGATGAAATCATACAGCTGGCTAAAGATGAAGCATGCTACAAGCTATTCCTGATGACCAATGAATCCAATGTCCCGGCAATGACTATGTTCGAAATACATGGTGGGGTAAGAGAAAACAGAGATGACGTCCTCATTACATTCGACCTAGATAAATATTAAACAACATCATACATCAATAAACATATCCAAAAATCCTTAAAACCTTGACAAATAATGCAGATTTTATTATAATTTAGAGGAAACTATATATACTATTATAGTTTCTATATTTTACACATCTGGGGTAGGTTATGGGTACAGTATCTTATGTATTATCGATAATCGGTATACTAATAGCTTTAACAGGAATGGTTATACCGGTATTAACTTCTTATATACCGCAAATTGGTTTATGGTTCGTTCATCGGCTAAACCTGAAGAGGTTTATAACTGGATTACTTGCTTTAATCATAGCGGGTGTAGGTTTTTACATAAATCGGAACTACGGACTGATGATAACAGTATTTGTTTTGGTTCTACTATCCATCCTATTGAAACCCTCCAACCTAATAAAAGCCCTATTCAAGACGAGACATGTCACATCCAACGAAGTAACCATAAATGGGTCAAGTGAGGTAATCGGTTCAATCATAAAAGATGTGCCAATCTGTTGGTCTGTTCCTAATATGGTTATACCCAGACATATCGTAAATGATAAGATAGAAAACATTCATGTGGTAGCAACTTATTGTGCGATGTGTATGAGCGGTATACTGTATAAAGCAGAGATAGATGGTCAGAAACTATCTTTCGACTTACTGGTTGTGTGGCGGAAGAACCTGACCATGTATGATAAAGAGACGCTGAGTATCTGGCAGCAAGCAACCGGTGAATGTATTTATGGTAAATTGAAAGGGAAGAAATTGGAGATGATGTTCTATGAACAGACCAGCTGGGATGATTGGAAGGGAAGACATCCTGATACATTATTCGCAATGGAGACAGATGATGCACCCCATAGTCTAATATCCAATGAAAAGTGGTATGAGCTATTCAAGAAGACCGAAGGCATGGATATGAAAGGATTGAATAAGAAAGATACCCGGATAGACCAACATAAATATGTATTCGGAATAAAAGTCAAAGGTAAATCCAAGGCTTATCCACTAGAACTTCTGAAGACTATTCATCATGTCAATGATAGATTAGCTGGTGAAAAAGTCTTTGTGTTTTATGAAAGTGACTTCAATAAAGCAAAAGCTTACCTTAATCCCTCAGACACAGACCTATACCTATCTAACAGCGTTATAGAAGATACCCATGGTAATGAATGGAGCTTGGACGGGAAATCGCTATCGGTAAAGAAAGACCTTAGCCCAATCATAGTAGAGAAACATTGGTGGTTAGGTTGGAGTGAATTCCATCCTGATTCTCAAATTTATCAAGGATTGGATTTGGATAAAGAGTAAGCAGGATTATCATAATTGGTAAGTTAGAGCGGGGAAGAGCCCTCCCCTACTCTATTGGTCATTGTTAAAAGTTCCAGACTAATCCCAGAGTGATATAAGCAGGTATAGCAAATTTCTGGTTAGGATTATTAAAATAATAGATGAATTCCGCTTTAACTCCGGCAAAAAAGCCTATAGTGCGGAAGAAACCTAAACCGTAGTTCAGGGACATATATCCGCTTAAATAAGTATAAGAATCGTTTACACCGAATAATGAAGAAAGATTGAAAGAAGTACCTATTTGGAAGTAGTTCTCTCTGAAGATATGGTCTATGTAAAGAGTATTCATGAAGCTGAACTTCATGAAAGCGTCTATAGTGAACCATTTAAAGTAGCTCTTGGAATTCCATTCACTGGAAGTGCTTAATCCTAATCCCCAGGCAAAAACACGATTACTCCTGAATGTGACGCCTAAGTTCAAATACTTCCTGAAGGAACCAAACTCTACAAAGTCCATAGCAACCCCACCATTAATGTCAACATAGATTGATGTTTCCAGAGGTGTATTATCGATTTTATCCTGTATCTCTTTTACTGAGAAGACTTCTCCTAAATCATTGTCTTCGATGGTTTTTATAATCTCTCTATAGGTTCGGTTGGCATCCTCGTAGGCACCCCTTTCGTAAACTCCATCAGCAACGATGAGTTTATCTGTTAGGTTTATGATGAGGGTTAGCCTTTCCACTTTACTTCTTATCTCATCGATATCTACGAACTTTTTTTCAACTTCATTTTCCTCTAATAGAGTTAAGACCTTAAGGTATTTATTTAGTTCTCCCCTGTAGTTCTCTTTTTTATGTTCTGTTTGAGCTTCTTTAATTAGCTGTCTTGCTTCTATAATGATGGCGATGTTTTCTTTCCTCTTCTCGATTATATTCTTAGTAATGTATTCAGACACATCGGTAGCTTCGAGAAGGTTTACAGCGGTATTGTAGTTAGCCCTTGCTTTATCATAATCACCCTTGATAATAGCATCGTCACCTTTATCGATGAACTCTTGTATATTGCTTGCTATTCTTAATTTACTGGCTTTTTGTGTTAAACCTTCCACCTGTATAAACTGGTTAAATCCTTTTTCATTAATGAAGAACCACAAGTCAGAGTATTTATCCATTGCTTTAATGAATTGCTTTTCCTGGATAAGTTGTTCTGCTTCATCCAGAAGCGACCTAACCTCTAAGACCTTTTTTAATCTATCCAGCAGTAACTGTAATTTCCCTTTATCTTTTGTTAGGTCTATTTCATTCTCATTTTGATTAATGATTAAAAGCATAGATTCGATTGTTTCTATGGCCATTCCTATCTCGTTATTAGACATGAAGTTCCTTATCTTTTCGTAGATAGGAGATGACATGGTATAGTATTCTTCGGGGTATTCCTCTGGTGTCTTACTCATAGTAGCGAGTGATACAGGGTTAGCATAAAGTTTAATGATTGTATCATTACTAACAGTAATATAGATACCGCTCAGAGTATTTGTTACGCTATATGGAATTTGGTTTATATTATAGGGATTCCCCTGGGAGAACTTCTCCAGTTCCGATATCATATAATCGGAAACCTCACCGAAGGTAACATAAGCATCCTCATCACCGTGTGGTGGTATATCCGCAAGTCCTTGTAAAGCATTTACCAGATGGTATGAAAATAGGCTCATCCCCAGTTCGGGAAGTTCATAGGATATCTGGTCTGCAGATGCTGAATAAAGGGTATTAACGCCGGTAAAACTAATATCACCCCATTTCTCAGCCCCTTCCTTCTTCTTAGGGTCACCCCTAAAAGCATCGATGAAGACCATTACTTTGGCTCTGTTCTGTAGGTAACTCATCCTATCATATAAATCGAGTAATGATATGCCGGTATTAGCGATATCGTCGCTTTTTATATCCGTGGGTGCGAGATAATGCGTCCCATCAACATTATATCCCAACCCGGCGAAGTATAGCACAAAAGTATTTAATGGACTATCAGACTTATCAGCGATGTTCTTAATACTATCCAAGGTTTTGATGATGTTAGCCTTGGTTGGTTTAAGCATTGAAGTATCGGAAAGGAATTTAATATTAAACTCACCCTGATTTTCCAGGACTTCTCTAATAGCAGATGCATCAGAAGCGGCATATTTAGGTCCTTTAACAGTGTTATACTTACTTATACCGATAACCACAGCTATTCGATTATTCTTTTCGGGTGTGGTTTGCTCTGTTTGGTCCTGTTGGTTATTATTTGTTCCTCCATCTTGGTTTCCCCCCTCATCCTGAGCTAATGCAATGGTGGGGATGAAACAAAATAAAATCAATAAAATCAATAAAAGTTTTCTCATGAATATAACCTCTCTTTATCTTATGGTTAGATTAAAAAAACGGATTTTAATTTTTCTTATAAAAGATGTTTTCATACTTATAATAGCACGATTTAATACTTTTTCTTAATTGATTATTATAACTCATCCAAATAAAAACATCATACTATAATTTAATGAAAAAATACCACAAAATACAATTAATGAAAAGATTTTTCTTTTCAACTCAACCATATTATTTTTATAATAAAGACTTGATAAAAATAATATAAAAAAACTAATAATTTATTAATGATGGGATAGGATAGGAATTTTATGAATAATGAAAATCTGAGGAATAAATTTAATATTAGAAATGAATCTAAAAGTCACAAAAATAATAATTTAAATGACAAAGAAAGCTATGAAAAAAATAATCATGATATAATATCAGAAAATAAGGAACTAAAAAAAGATAATAAAAGACTTAAAAAGAAAAACAAAGAATATAAAAGAGTTATAGAAGAGTTCAGCCGGAATTTAAAAAACTATAAAAAAAGCGATGCTATATTAAAAGAAATATTAAAACAATATACACCTAAATCATTATGGAAAAAAGCATTAGAATTCGTTAAGCAAAACAAAGGAATGGAAGACTTAAACCAGTTGAATAATCTTGACAAAGTCTCTATTACAATGCTTTTTGCCGATATCATGAACTACACCAAATTCTCCGAAAAATACTCCCCGGAAGAAGTCATCAAACAGCTTAACGAGATATTCGAATACTCCTCTGGTATCATATACAAGAATAATGGCGATATCGACAAATTCATCGGAGATGCCTTCCTAGCAGTATTTCCAACACCAGCAGATGCCCTCAAAGCAGCATGGGAAATATCAAAAGGAACAGACGACATCAACGATGAATACATAATGAGTGAAAGACCACCTCTATTCTTCAGATTCGGCATCAATACCGGTGAGGTTGTTAGGGGAGACATAGGGGGTAAAACCCGTCGAAGCAATACGATAATCGGAGACGCTGTCAATCTTACCCAACGGCTGGAAAGTGAAAGCATGCCAGGACAGATTATCATATCAAATGCTACCTACGAGAAAGTAAAACATCAGGTCAATGTTAGCAAAGAGATTAAGCTTGATGTTAAAGGTAGAGAACAACCAGTAAAAGCATATTATGTTGAAAAAGTCACATATAAATGATTCTAAGAAAGGAAGCTAGAAAATGGAAAAACCATCTGACGATAAGTCCAAAGATGATTTTCAATTTGAAATAAAACAAAAAGATGATGTTGACAGCTCTAAGTATGAAATTTTAGAAGATGAAAATAAATCATTTTCTATTAAAATATGTTGTATAACAGACGCTGTCCTATTTATAGTTAATAAGAAACTAAGCGGACTCTTGAATAGCTTAGACAGAGGTTTTCTAAAAAGCCCCATTTTCACTATTATAAAACAATTGATGAATAATGGAGTAGAAGCCAACCTAAAAAGAGCATATTTCTTCTATCATGGAATTAACATAAACGAAAAAAAGGATGAAGAATATATTAAACTACTTAAAAGATATAATAATGATATAAAAGATACCAGAGACGAATATTTACAAAGATGCTACGAAGAAGACCGGCATATTATCCTTAATGTATTTTTGGATAATAAGTATAATGATTTACATATAGAGGTTAAAAACAATTCCATTATACACTCCGAAGAAAAGAATCATATCGTTAGTGCTATTTCTTCATTAAAAAAGATACAATCGCTTTCTGAAGTAGTCTGGCTAGTTAATAACAAGAAAAAGGTCAAAGGTTTCGGTATGCTTATCGTTCTATATGTTATGTCTATCGAAAAAATTAAATTACACAACTTGTCCATAAAAAAAGATGAGAAATACACTACATTCGGTATAAAAATCCCAGTCTTAAAATTGAGGAAAAGCCGAAAGAAAGAAAAGAAGGTAAATCGGATAATCAGAGGAGTGAGAAGTCTACCTACTTTTAAAGAAAAAGTAATAAAACTCGAAAACATGATAACTAAAGAAAATGCCAGCATAAACAAAATTGCTGATGAAGTTAAAAAGGACGTATCGATTACCAGTAGTGTGCTAAAACTCGCCAATTCCGCAGCATTCCCCACGGTAAGCACTATATCGGAAATCGACCGTGCTATAACCATAATCGGTCTTAAAGAATTGAGAAATGTGCTTTACTCTATCGAAGTAGAAAGAATAATGAAGGAGAAGTACCCGGATTTTAAAGAAGTTTGGGAAGAATCTAAGGAGTGTGCATATTATTGCTCATTCCTCGCACAAAGAAAAAAAACCTCCAAAGAGATAACCAACTATATGTATATATCAGGCCTACTTCATGACATAGGAAAGATTGTAATGCTTACTTATGAAGAAGAATCGGTGGAGGTGATAAGGAATATATCTAAGATAAGGAAAGAACCCTTCTGTATTGAATTAGAAGAAGCTGTGGTCGGGATTAATCATCATGATGTAGGACTGATTATTGCTAAGAAATGGAACTTCCCCGAAAACATTTATAAAGCTATATATTCCTATAGGTCTCCGTATCAACAATTTACAGATGATGACTTTAAACGAATCGTCCTAGGTTTATACCTTTCCACCAAGATAATAGAATTCAACAAAGATATAGAAAACTTCAATGATATATACAAAGAATCTCTCGAATATTTTGACTTAAACGATTATGATAAATTCAAAAAATTCGCTACCGTTTCCAGGAAAAGATATTTAATGGATGAATAGAAAATTTTATAAACTGTGATATTTTACTCATACCATTGTTTTATTTTTTCACTTTTTTTTATAACCTAAGTATAATATTATTAGAGAAATATATCAAACTAAATCATTTTAATTCAATAAATCGGAGAGATAAATGAAAAAACATCCCCTTATCTTTATTTTAATTTTTATTTTAATTTTTACTGGTTTAGTATTAACATCATGTAAACCTAAAGAAGTTGAACCACCAGTCGCAGAACTATCTAACCTACCAGATAACATAACAAATGATAAAACCATTAACATAGAAGTAGGCGGTGAAGAAGTAATAGCATATAAATATAATATTAACAACAGTGGTTGGAGTGATGAGAGAGACATAAACCAAGCGATAAGCCATAACAACTTACCAGACGGAAGTCATACTGTATCAGTTATTGGAAGAGATGAAGCGGGGAACTGGCAATCGGAAGCAACACCAACCTCGCACTCATGGACAGTGGATACCACTCCTCCATCGGTCTTATTCAACAACCTACCTCAAAACCCGACTAATGAAGACTTCATTAATGTAAGTGTAATGGGAAGCGGTGTGGTTGAATATAAATACAAAATCGATGATGGTAATTGGAGTGGGGAGAGAGACATCAACTTATCCATACAAGAAAGCTATATTACAGAAGGACTTCATACCTTATACGCTATAGGTAAAGATGAAGCGGGGAACTGGCAATCGGAAGCAACACCAACCTCGCACTCATGGACAATGGATACCACTCCTCCGTCCAACCCCATAGTTAACGGGGAATCATCACCATCATCCAATCCTAGACCAACATGGACTTGGAACAGTGTGACAGATGCAGTCATATATCGATACAGCTTTACTGACGGCTCAAACTGGACTGATACCACAGACACATCATATACTCCAACATACGATTTGACCCAGGATACATACACCCTTTACGTTCAGGCGTGCGATGAGGCGGGGAACTGGTCGGGAAGCGGTAATCACACCGTTACCCTGACCCTTCCCCCTTATATCGTATCGGTTACTCCCGCTAGCAATGAAGAAAATGTCTTCACCGACAGTAATATTGTAGTCACCTTCTCAGAGGGAATGAACACAGCTTCAGCCGAAAGTGCCTTCAGTTTTACCCAAAGCGGGTCTGATGTCCCCGGCTCGTTTAGCTGGAGCAGTGGTGATAGCATAATGACTTTCACACCCAATGCTACACTTAGTTATTTAACCGATTACGACCTATCGATAAGTGATACCGCACTTGACCTGGATGGATTAACCATAACTCAAGGTTATACCGGGCAGTTCACTACCTGCGATGGAGCTTTCCTCGTTCTGAACAGCTGGGGATTAGGCTGGGGAGGTGACCACAACAGCGATGGCAAGTATTGGATAACCTTTGAAGCTGCCAAACAGGTTGACCTATGGGCGAGGATGTTCCAATCTGACCTCAACACGGTTAAGGCTGTGATTAGGATACAGCTTGAACACGACATTCGCTCGAACATGGAAATAAAAGTGGGCATCGGCAACACCATCTTCCCATATAAGACCAAGCAATTCCTGGATACAACTATGAGCTGGGGCGACCATCCATTCCCCGATGAAGAGATAATCATCGATATATCCGAGTTCTACAATGATTTCATCACCCGTCAAGTCTTCGTCAAGGTGAAGGATAAGTCAGGCGATGGCACAGGCAAGATAAAGGGGATGAGGTTCAGGATATGGGAAACCTCCTCATACCTGGATGACTCGACATGGGGCGACCATAACTACTGGTATGACCTTACCACCCCATATGAGATGAGTGATGGTGAGACCAAGACCTATACATTCACATCACACCAGAATGACTTATCTATGCGGTCAGTAGAGACAACCGATGATAATAACGACTTTATAAGCAAAGCAAGCGTTCGTAAGTTCACGATAGATGACATAGACATGTTGAAATCAAGATGGGGAGCGTATCAAGAAGGTAAAGACTATAACCCTATCTTCCAGGGCAAATACGGAACAGGATTAGTCCCGCCAACAGAAGGAGAATACGAACAAATGCTGGGCAGGTCTAACTACCTGGTCGATTATACACATTCTGACAATCGTAGCAGATTAAACTCCATCGACCGGACCACAGAGATATACTTCCCGCCGGTTGGAAATCAAGGTTCGAAAGGGTCATGCTCATCATTCGCCAATGGATATTACATACAAACTTACTACTCCGCTAAGAACTACAACCATGACCTTTCCGGAGCATCTTGGGTAGGATCATGGCCGGGACACCCAGATACAGCATACCAAGATAAAATCATTAGTCCAGAATTCCTATATAATATATTGGATGGCGGAGACGCTGGCGGTACCTATCAAAGCGACAATTGTTATGTCATATACTCGCTGGGAGTAGCAACCTGGGCGACCATGCCTTATACCGACCATGGGTCACCTCCTTTCCCATGGCCTGATACAGCAAGCTGGGAAGAAGCACCGAAGTTCAGGGGGAGAGGTGACTTGGTAGAAGACGGCAATAACGACCCATATCACTGGAAGCGGATGTATAGTGATTCAGACCTCGATGTCATTCTATCATTGCTGGAAGATGGCTATTTAGTATCTACCAGTGTGGATGCGGGTTATTACTCATCATTGACTTCCAATGATGTATGGTTACCATCCGGCTTACCCACAAACCCAAATGATTTTAACTTGAACCATGCTAATACTATTGTTGGTTTTAAGAGGAATTTTGACCCGACTAATCCAAGTAGATAGTTAGTGCTATAAAACAGATTCATATTTTATGAACATTTCTAAAATAATGTCCAACCAATTGTTTAAATAGGATGGTAGATCAATGATTAAGAACTTTACTCTTATCAAATTAATTTTGATTATTCTATTAGCAACAGCAAGTTGTGGGTTATTTCTACCAGATAATCGTAGCTTTTATATGGGTTTTACACCATTTCCCTACGACTTCACAACTGAAGCGATTAATGATACTTATGACCTGATTAACGAAAAAGGTGATATCATTGCTCATCACCTAGATGAAGGTGTTCCATGGATAGAAGCCCTTAACAACGAACCCTATCATCAGAATGTGCTTGCTCAACTCAATATAAGGCTTGATGAGACAGATTATGGTAAGAAGGTTTATCTGGCTATAACTCCAATATCACAGGGGAGAGATAATTTAGCGTTATATTGGAGTGAAGAAGAGAACATGCCTTTACCAACTGGGTGGGAGACAAAAGAATTCGATGACCCAGATGTAATAAATGCTTATACAAACCATTGTCGGTTCATGATTAATGAATTCAAACCGGATTTTTTTGCTTACGGTATAGAAGTAAATGGACTTTACCTAAACAATCCAAATCTATTCGATAACTACATTAACTTTAATGATAGTGTGTATTCAATATTGAAAATCGATTATCCTAACCTACCTATTTTTCTTTCCTTTTCTGTATCCGAGCTAACAGACGATAACCTTCTTGCGATTGAAGACCTTTTACCCTATACCGACTATATGGCAGTTAGTTACTATCCTTATATGGGAGGTATAACAAATCCGAATGATATTCCAGATAACTGGTATCAACCATTAATAGACCTTGACCCAGAGAAACCTTTTGCTATAGCAGAAACAGGCTTTCTAGCAGAAACATTGATATTAGAAGATTATGACATGACTTTTGAGGGTAAACCTACATGGCAAAATACATATGTGGATAGATTGCTTCAGGATATGAATAAGTTGGATACAGAGCTTGTGATATGGTTTGTATCGAGGGATTATGATTTAGCCTGGGAGGAAATGGAAGATGCAGGTTTTGATGAGCTATTCAAGATGTGGAAGGATACCGGTTTGGTAAATGGTGATGGAGTAGACAGGATAGCGATGGATGTATGGAAAAGCTGGTTAGGTTTAGATAAGGATTAATCCATTATTTGGGATGATTCAGAAATTGATTTATACCAAAAATATGATTTTTAAGGAAAAATTGTTATATTAAAAAGTGATATGTCTATTTACTTAGACATATATTCATAAACAGTTTAATATAAACAGGAAGCTAAATATGTATGTATTCAGAGGTAGATTCAGCATATTGAACATCACACTTGCCTTGATAGCAGTAGCTTTTACCATGCTGGCTCTGAACCTAACAGTAAAGGATATCCGTTCTTCTCCATTTTTTATCATTGCTTTAATATTGGTATCAATCTTCGCTTTATATGAGATAGCTGTAGTAGTCTATCTTCTAAGCATTCACCTGGTTATAGATGAGAAAGGATTAACCCTCAGCAAGCTTTTTGGTAGAGTAAGGATAAATTGGGGAAATATAATAGATATTAAAGAAAAAATGATAAAGTTCAAAATGCTACATAAAAGATACTTCAGCCACTATTACAAATTACTCATAACCTTCAAAAATCCTATTACAAAGACATTAAACAAGGTCAAAATCTCACAGGAATTCTTCGAAGATTATAATCAAATTTTAGAAATAATAAAGAAGAAGCACCCCTTCCAACCATGTAAAAGGTCAGGTATATTCGGATAGAAAGCTTGTTAACCTTATGAATTCTTATTAATCTTATTTTTAATCCAATTACAATTCAATAACAAAAAGGATAAGACTATGACCATAGATAAACGCTCTTATATTATGATAGATGAATGGAAGCAATACACTGTTACCGCAGGAATGACTACACGTATCGGAGGATTCAGCAAAGATAAACCATTTACCAGCTTCAATATGGGTAGGGATACGATAGATGAAGGATTGAAAGATAACTATCAGAAGTGGCTAACCGACTTTGGTTGGGAGGAGCTATACAATGATAACCGCATCTTCTTCACTCATCAAGTTCACATGGACAATATCATCATCGTGGATGATAAAGCAGTTGAACACAATGACAGCTCCAGGGGGCATTATGGTATAGATGGCTTCATAACTGGGTTGAGTGGTAAAGATAAGGTTGTACTTACCGTAATCACAGCTGATTGCCAATCAATAAGCCTTCTCGACCCTAAAAAGCGGGTAGCTGGTATTCTTCATTCAGGATGGCGGGGAACTCGTCTAAGGATACTCCATCGAGGTTTATGCTTTATGAAGGATATGTACGGATGTAAGGCTGAAGACATACTTATTAGTCTAGGACCAAGCATAAACCAGAAGAACTATCAAGTATCTCCCGAGTTTAAAAAGTATTTCAGCAGGAATTTGTTTATCAATGAGGATAGGTATCTATTCGACATATCGGGGGAGAATAGGAGCATTGCTATAGATTTCGGCATACCTGAGTCTAACATTCATGATAATAACTTATGTACATACGATAATGAAGAGCTATTCTTCTCTCATCGCCGTGATAAAGGTATAACAGGGAGAATGTTGAGCTTTATTAGTCTGGATTAATCTCTCTAGCTTTTAATATGTAATAAATAAACTTATAGTTGAATTTAAGTAGAATATGTGATAGATTTGAAAGATAAGATTATTAGAGGGAGTATATAATGAAAGTTAAATTATTTGTTTTAATGATTCTGATTTTGGTTGGTCTAACCTCTCCAAGCCTAATCTATTCACAGGAAGCAATGGTAAACATCGCAATTTTGGAATTCTATAATGAATCAGGACTTGCTGAATACGATTACCTATCCACAGCAATTCAGAATTCAATCTTTACCACAATGGATAAAAGCGTAGCCCAAAACAAACAAACCGATATTAAACTAATCCCATTAGAAATAATAAATAAAGCCTCATCCAAATATAACCTTAACTATAGCACAATGAATAATATTGTTAATATACTCAAGTTCTCATTAGAGACCAAAGCTAATATCATTATATTCGGTAAATTCAATACTGACGAGGAAACAGATTTACTAACCGTAGAAATACCCATCTACAGCATTGCTAAAAGAGACTTCCTTGTCGAATCTCAATATGATGTAGAGATAGGTGAAGACTTATTCAAGTTTATAAACTCATTATCGTTATCCACAAACCAAATCATACAAGATAGCAAAGATGAAATTCTGGTATCTATCGAAGAACTATATCAAGAAGCAAACCCACCATATCACACCCAAAAGATACACTTTACTAAACTAAGGGAAGACTTTATAGAAGTCCAATGGACAACCAATAAAGAAGCTGTATCCGAGCTATATCTTTCTTCATCTAAAGATTATTCACAAGAGAACGTTATGAACACATATCCTGATGAAACAAAAGATGCTCTTAACCATACTGTCCAAATCCCCACAACGGACCTACCTGAAGGAGAATTCGAGTATTACCTTATCGCTTCTGATACAGATGTATTGGGACAAACCTCTATATCGGATGCTGAACAATTCAGCAGGAAGCGTATTCGTGAAACAGCAAGGGATTTGTTTGAAACCGAAAAAGCAACCAGCATAGAACAGGCTTTATCACTAGCTAATGAGCAACTTTTCGATGATGCTTTGGATGAACTACTGTCTATAATCAATAATGGAGTACCGTTCTATGGTACATTCTTCGATATTACCGAGGATGATACTAAAGATATATATGATACTATTAAGCAAGTGTTTGAATTAGAATTGGAGCAGACATACCAGACAGTAAAGAGTTTAGCTAATCAAAACCGTTTCGATGCTGCGGAGGATTATTTAAATACCATCTATGATGAGATAGTACCTAAGTATGAACCATATATCGAAATAGATATGGAAAGAGTCAAAGAAGAAGTTAGTCAACTAAAACGGCTTATCAAAAGGGAAGAGATCGCTTCAGTTAACGAAGAAGGTGTGGACTACTTCCCATGGTATTTACGTTTATCAACATTACATTTTGGATTCTCTTCAGGAGGCTTAGATAATACCCCTATTGTAGTTACATCCGGATTAGAAGCAGGTATTAGATTATTCCAAAGCGGGTTCTACCCGTTTTTAAGATTTTCAATACCATATATAATGTATATTAATAAAAATGATTATTTTATACAAGCTATAATACCAGCTATAGGATTTAGATACTATACAATACCTACTCGTATAACATATAATTTCGGTTTATATATGGAAACACCATTCGCATACAATGATGATGAGAGTAATTGGGTAAACCATATAGCTATCACTGTTGATGGTGGTTTGATATTAAACATGCCTCTGGGGTTCTACTTTAACGCATTCGCTAATTTTATAATCACAGATAGTTTTGACATAGAACTTGGTATAGAAGGAGGATTCAACTGGTTCTTAGGTGATGAGATAGACCCCACCGATGTTGAGTTCGATACATCACTTTATACACTGGTAAAAGGAGTATACTTAGGGGCTAAATTCATTCACATTATACCTTCAGGGTCAGAATCATCCGATAATGAATATAATTTGACTTTAGGTTGCGTTCCTGTAATGGGAGATATTGGATTAATAATCAAAAGGGATTTGCTTCTTTATGCTTCGATTGGTATATCTTTCGTTGGTGGAGAACTTGGTGATTCAACAGGGAGTTATCATATACCCCAACAAGAACCAATAAAGATTATATCTTTAGCTCCTGGAGTCGAATGGCTAATCAATCCTTCTAACCAGATGCTATCATTATTCGGAGAAATTGGCATAGATTTAATATACCTAGAAAAAGAAAATATCAATAATGATAAATCTGATAATAATAGACAAAAACAATCTACAACATCCCGGTATTTCCCTTATATATCAATAAATCCTGGTGTTGCCATACAATTCCTATTCCCTGCAGGGGCTTATTTCAAGATAGGCTTGCCGATACTCTTATATCCGGATTTAAACATTGGAATACAATTCAATTTCGGTATACGCTGGTATGATTAAAGCTAAAACTCACATCATCTAATCTACTGCTGGTTATCTACAGCCTCATTAATCAATCTGATTAATAATTCGTTTAGAAGCTCCACTTCATAATCCCCAACTGTCGGTTCGGTATGATCATTTCCTATCCCGCTGTGATCTGTTATAAAGACATATGTGCCACCGGTGAGTATGTCGATGAAGCGAAGTAGGAATTCAGTCTCTTTATCCGCACCACTTGCAGCAACTGGGATGATACGTATGCCCATCCCGGCAGCTTCCTGTACTGATGTATGAACATTAGTTATAACATCACTATAATGATGAGGAGGTGCATCCAGCACTAAGAACATCAATCGGGCATAAGCATCATCGCTCCAGTCATGTTCCTGCTCATCGACAGCATTCATCAATGCTTCGTCCACCGCTTCCGGATAATCTCCCCCACCATCAGCGGACTGTGCATTTAGTTGATTCAATACCGTAGAAAGATTGGTAGTAAAAGGGAATGACCGAACCACATAATCATCACCATAATCCCGATAAAAGTTGCAACTCATTCGTATAGTCAAACCCGGATTGTCAGTGTTAACCGTCTGTATAACATCTTCCAGCTCAGCTTTTATATAATCTAATTCATCCCACATAGACCCGGTAGTATCAATCATAAACATAAGGTCTAAAGTATAGTCTGGTATGGGTTTAGAGAGGAACCCCGATGATATTTCTATTAATTGTGGACTTTGCCATGTCGCATTATCATCTAATGGGACAGTTACTGAATTAGAACCATCAGTCACCTTTATATCATAGTCAGTTTGCCGGGTTTGTTGCTGAAAGACGGAATAAAATAGGTTTGCTTCTCCGGTGTTATCTGTTTTGGTCTTCCATATTGGATTCCCTGACTGTAACAATTCCACATCGATATCCTTAACCGGCTCACCGTTGTATTTAACGATAACCGGATAACGATTCAATGTATTAACCCCCCAATAGTCAGGCATATGAGACCAATCATTGTCCGGGTTTTGTCCTTCTATTAGTCCAGTCCAAAAATCCCAATTATCCAAATCACTCCATTCTCCGGCAGTTAGCTGTCCTGGAGGTATATCATCTCCGCCGTCTCCATCATCATCCCATCCGTCGCCTGCATCGCCACTATCCCAGCCATCATCCATAGATGGAGCTGCACATGTATATATGATTAGACTCATAACCAGGATAATTAACATAATCAACAGAATCTTTTCATTCGATTTCATGCTTTAACTCCTAATTTATAAATACTTATAATTTTTTGATTCTATCACGAAATTATTTTTAAACAAATTATAATTAAAAATATTATCATTATTGCATTATGAAAAAAGTGGGTTATATTATTTTTATATGTTATATTCTTTTAAGGTCGTGCTTTATAAATCAATATAAGGGGGCGTTTATAACCTTATGTACACCTTTAACTCCCAATAAGCCACACAAAGAAGGAGAAAATTTTTATGAAAACATACAAATTAATCCTAATTTCAATCTTTATAATAACTATAGCCTTTTTGTTCATTAATTGTGCACCAGCTGGATATGACGGATGGGACGCTGGTGATGCAGGTGATGCAGGTGATTATGGAGGAGGCAATAATGGAGGCTATACCGATTACGGAATCAATCCTGAAGTCAACACCAGCGAAGACAACCTCTCTACATTCGCAGTCGATGTAGATACCGGCTCATACACCAATGCCAGGAAACACATCATGGAAATGGGGATACTTCCACCACCAGAATCAGTAAGAGCAGAAGAGTTTGTAAACTACTTCGATTATGACTATACATTACCAACAAACGATGATGTATTTAATGTGGAGATGGAGGTTGCACCATCATTGTATAGAAGCGATAAACACTTGTTAAGGATAGGCATCCAGGGCAAAGGTATCGACCAGCGGAAAAGGGCTAACATTGTCTTCCTCGTTGATGTATCGGGTTCTATGGACGACCCGGCAAAGATGCCTCTGGTTAGAGATAGTCTTAAGTACCTGGTAGATGAGCTTAATCAGGATGACTATGTAGGGATAGCAGTCTATTATGGAGACGCTACAGAGTATTTATCCCCTCAGTTAGTCGGCAATGGCACATACATCAAGAACCAGATAGACTTGTTAACACCAAGCGGTTCTACCAATGCGGGTGCAGGTGTTGAACTAGCCTATAACATGGTCAGCCAGAACTTCGTTACAGACGGCATAAACACGGTGATGATGTTTTCTGATGGATGTGCAAATGTGGGTAATGTTACACCGGAAGAGATTCTCCAACAGGTGGAGAACTATGTTGAGCAACAATTCATTAATCTTTCTACATTCGGCTATGGTACGAGGGTTTACAACGATACATTGATGGAACAGCTTGCCAATAAAGGTCATGGTTACTATAGTTATGTAGACAGCATTGAAGAAGCGGAAAGGCTGTTCGGTGAAGAGCTTATGTCATTGTTGCATGTCATTGCAAGAGATGTTAAGGTTCAGGTGGAGTTCAATGTAACTAATGTGGAGAAGTATCGGCTTATTGGTTACGAAAACCGTATGATAGATGATGATGACTATGACGACGAAGATGTAGAAGGTGGAGTCCTCGGATCATACCATGATGTCACCGCTCTATACGAGTTAACCCTTTATCCATCTCCCCAGCAAGACCCAAACCAGGAACTATTGATTTTCCGCATGAATTGGAAGGATGAGTATGGTGACGACCTTACAGATGCGGAATACTTATATGATGTTGATGATGTTAAGACTGATGCTGAGACGGAAACCTCGGTGTATTACAGATTAGCTGGTGATATAGCCGAGTTTGCCCAGATACTAAGGGAAAACCCATATGTCATCGGCGGTGAAGACTATCCGAATATCATTCCAACAACCATACAGGATGTCATCAACCGTGCTGATTCGGATATAACATCTCTTAGTCCGTCTGATGATAAGTTTGATGAGTTTATACAAATCATGCAAACAGCTTCTTCTATAGGACAATAAAATATAATCATAACTTTATTTAATCTTTCCATTATACTTAACGATATTACAGATGACCTCTTATACGGTCGATTGGAGTATATACATATCTATGACTGAACAATTATTCTATAACTATCTACTAATAGGCTTTACAGTGATTGCTGTGATTGTATTTATTCTTTTATTCTTCATAACGGCCCCTTATGGCAGGTATACAAATTCTGGATGGGGGATCTCGATAAGTAATCGGTTGGCATGGTTCTTGATGGAAGCACCAGCATCAATTCTATTCGCTGTTTACTTTGTAATAAGCGAAAAGACCGGTATGATTGTTCCTATTATCTTTTTCCTTGTATGGCAGACCCATTACTTCCATCGGGGTTTAATCTATCCTTTTACCTTAAAGCGGAAGAAAGACATGCCCCTTGTGATTATGTTCTTTGGTGCGACATTCAATATAATCAACACCTATATACAGGGCAGATGGGTCTATTTCTTATCACCAGAAGAACTTTACACCATTGATTGGGTAACAGACCCGAGATTCATCATAGGCATAGCAATTTTCTTTATAGGCTACTCCATTAACAAACATTCCGACGGCATACTCCGGTCACTGAGGAAAAGTGGTGACAATGATTACAAGATACCACGGGGCGGAATGTTTAAGTATGTCACTTCGCCCAATTACTTTGGTGAGATAATAGAGTGGATAGGCTGGGCAGTAATGACCTGGTCATTAGCGGGTGTAGTATTCGTCATCTGGACGGTAGCAAATCTGTTACCGCGTGCGAAATCCCATCATGAATGGTATAAGGAGCATTTCCCGGATTACCCTCCTGAAAGGAAGCGTATAATCCCTTTCATATATTAAATTAGTTCTAGAAAAGGATAATAGTGTTTTGAAGCGGGTTTTGTTTTCTACCCTTTCATATATTAAATTAGTTCTAGAAAAGCCCTACACTACGATATATCTTTTTAGCCCTGAACAGGTCAACGATTTCCTTATCGATAAGCATTTCTTCTGTGTGTAACTCAAGTATGTGTAATGCCTTTTCAACGGATAAAGCAAAGCGGTATGGTCTGTCTGATGCGGTTAGAGCATCGAATATATCGCAAACAGTCAATATCTTTGTCTGGAATGAAATCTCTCCATCCTTGATTCCACGTGGGTAACCGGAACCATCAAGCTTTTCATGGTGACCATATGCTATTTCAGGAACATGTCGTAATGATTTGAGCCATGGTATCTTGACCAGGAAGTCGTAGGAATGGGCAACGTGGTCGTTAATCTGTTTCCTTTCTTCTTCGTTAAGTGTTCCTTTACCTATGGATAGGTTCTTAATCTCCTTTTCCTTTAATAGCGGTCTCATTCTACCTGTCATATCGGTGAAGTTGAGGCTGGATATCTCTTCCAATTTGGTTAGGTCTTCCCTATTCATATAGGAGGGGGTATTCTTATCTGTGATGAAGTTGAAGTAGTACTCCAGCTGATTCATTTTCCGCTTGACTTCCTCGTCTATCTTATTGCTGAACTCCTCCCATTGTGTCTTGGGATGGTTAACCATGAACTCTATCTTTTTCTGAGCGGCATTTGATTTTATATACTCTTTGAGATAGCCGAATCTTTCCTTGATTAAGTCAAGTTCCCATGGATGCAGCTTTCTAGCTTTAGTTAGTATATGCTCTCTAACACCGACCTTTCCGAAATCATGTAGCAAAGCAGCATATTTGATTTCTGTAATCTGCTCCCAGCTAAAGTTTATATACCTGAACCTTCCAGTGTCGATTAGATTAATCTCCTCGGCGGTACTTACGGATAGTTGAGCTACTCTCTCTGAATGACCTCCACTGGTAGGGTCTCTCTGTTCAATAGCAGTAACAGCCGCTGTTACAAATCCTTCAACCATGTTATTAATATTCTGAATAAGTTGAAGATTCTCGATGGCGACGGCAGCCTGTGATGATACAGACATGGTTAGGTCTTCTAACTCAAAGTCAAAAGGTATCACATAGTAATCCACATCATCTTTGGTATTGAGTATCTTGTGACGGTTCTTCTTTCTGTTGATAAGCTGTATAACCCCCACGATTTCGTCTTTGTGGTTTTTCATAGGCAGAACCATCATAGACTTGCTTCTATAGCCGGAGACCTCGTCTATGTGTGTATTGAATGAGTAATCCACATCTTTGTCTCTAAGTTGATATACATCGTTAATGACCAGAGGGACACCGCTTATAGCAACATATCCGGCTATGCTTTTCTTACTAATGGGCATTTTCTGCTCTTTGAACGGGAATGATGAGCTATCGTTTTGAGCGATTTTGAAGAAGAGGTTTTTATCTTCTACGATACCATTTTTATTTGCTTTTTCTCTTTCTTCTCTGGTGAGTGTTTCCCTATTATCGATGATGAATATTGAACCGCTATCAGAATTGGTTAACCGTCTAATCTTTCCCAGTATAACATCTAATAGGGTAAACAAGTCCTTCTCCCTGGATAGAGCCAATCCTATTTCATTTAGTGTTTTGATGGTGTCTTTATAGATGGCGAGCTCTCTTTTGTTCCTAACAGACTGTTTCTTAAGATTAATAAGGTTCTTAGCGGAATATAGAGCTAAATCGATCCTTTTTACATCGGATGAAGTATGGATTATATCAGTGATATCCAAATCCTCTACTTCTCTCAGGTTTAGCTCCATTGGAGTATCGGAATCATCTATAATTATGGTTGAAATAACCACATTTAGTCTCTTAGCAAGTTTAGTAAATTGAAACTTATAAGTATTGAAATAATCTTTATGTAATATCAAGATATCAACTTTATTTTCTAAAACTTCGGAGAAAACTTTAGAGAATTCTTTTTCAATTTTCACATTATAATATCTTAGCTTTTCTTTAATATTATCATTTAGTTTATTTATATCCATTATTGCATAGATATTATAAGAAGATTTCATAATAATTTTCCCTTTCCAAAAAAATGATTATTTTTATAATAAATAATTGGTTATATTTTTAAAAACCATTATGTGTATTATATATAGAATATAACGATTTTTTATGTAGTTTATAAGAATTTTGTATTATTTATTTGTATTCATGGTTATTCTATGTTTTCGATATGTAGAATAATTATAATATTTAAATGGGATTTTATTTAATTGTATAAAAAACCATAATTACTATGTTATTAATGATACGAACACGCAATAATCCCATTTTATAAAACACAAAACAAATAAAAAACTTAAAACCATTTTTATCTTAAAGAGTATATAATTATCATTTATGATTGTTATATAACTATTAATACTATATTTAACAAATGGTTAAATAAAATAGAGAGGGGATAATGTATAAAAAGAAAAATATATTTCTTATTTTCCTATTTATTATAATTGCTTTACTATTAGCAGTTATAACATTAATATTTAACATAAACACTATCTGGATAGATATTGTTATGTTTTCACTTGCAGGAGTCTCCCTTATAGCTTCTGGAGTATTCATCTTCTTCCTAATTCAACAATTGATGCGTGATAAAAAACTCCAAAACGATGTAATGAAATTCATCTCGCCACTTAAAGAAAGTTACGGTGGGGAAATATACACAGAGAATTCCGTCTTCCCATATTACCATAAAACTCTCAGGAAGAAGAATAACCTGTTCGTATCCTTCGACAAGAATGTGGATGGGGCTATAACCATGATTATATCAATAACCCATAACCACAACTTCAATCTAAGACTAACTAAGGACATAGCCTATAACATGCTGGGAGATAAGCTATTTGAGGGATATTCAGCTAAGTATGAAGAAGATAGCGTTGTCAGGAAGATAAAGCAGAGGATACGCGGACATAAGAATATAAGTCGTTTCCTTAATTCTAAAGATAGGCTAGCCATATTGGAAAAACTACTCAATGCTAATTTTGAAATTGATTTCGATTATTTCAATATTAACCTAAAGCTAAATCCGGTAAACATTAAAGACAACTATTATCTTTTTAGAGGGGTGGAAGCCATTATAGACCTAATTGGACTGGATGGGTTAATCATGGAAAACATTCAAACCATCGAGGAAACCCACGAAGAAATGACAAAACCTAAAAAGTCCCAGCACAAAAATAAAAAGTCCTCCTACCAGGATAAGGAAGTGGAAGAGATACTCTACTATGGACCTCTTGTCAGTCTAATAGGCATGGTTAACGATAGCCGGATGTTTATCGGGAAAAAGAAGATCAATTTCAATGTACCGCCAAATGCTAATAACACTTATCTAATCTCGGCTCTGGATAGAGAGATATACAGCAACTTCACCGGAAAGTATATCCCGATAGGCTCAATAGTGAAGGCTTTTATTAAATCTAATCCTCAAAAAGATAAGTTAGGTTTGGAAGATAATAAGTCTAAAGATGAAGGGCATAAAGTTAACATTTCAACAAACAAAAGCAAAATCAATATAATGGACAATTTTTGCGGTTTATCACTTAAGGAATTGCTAATAGGATTGCTATCACCATTCTATTCAGGTTCACATAGTCATAATCTAAAGTATCAGCTATATTCACCTTTTGTATCGGTATTGAGGTATGCCTTTACCGACCCTAAGAACTTCCGATTCGCTTTTAGAACATCAGATGGTAAGAAATGTCATGAACTTGTTTTTTACGCAAAAAGTAATAAGACCAGGGACATTTATGCTATAGTTAAGAGCTTCACCCCGGCTAAAGACATAGGAAGTACAGTTAAGATTAAGTGGAATATGCTTTACCCGGTAAACATTCGTAAATACATAAAGCATAAGTTCATCAATTCTGTGGATAAGCATAACCAGATAATAGTAGATGGATTAAATCTACTAAACAAGAAGCAACAGAAAGAACCCGCCGGAAAGAAAGAGAAGGCTCTATCACCCATCAGGACAGATAAGGTTAAAGGACATAAGTTCATCCTGAATCTGGAGTCGGATGAGAATAAGAAGAGACTTAAACTATACAGCCAGGGTGTACTTATCCGCCAATTAAACGATACTCCCTGGGATATAAAGATAGACTTACCGGATAGCGTAGATTTGGTAAAAGACATGTCCGATTTTAATCGTACACCACGCTATAATGAATTGATAAACGAGTTCTTCGACTTCCTTACCACCAGGTTAATCAATGCTAATATAGAGTTAAAGGAAATATTGGATGGACTTGCTTATCTTGCTGATGAATTAGTAGAAGATACATATGTGATAAAGAAGTCATTGAAAAAGATAAAGGAGAAGTTAGTACCCAAGAAAGAGTACTACTGTAGAATGGAGAATTATGAGATATTCAAATCTTTCTTCGATAAAGACACCTCGGATAAGATTCTACCTATCATCAGTGATAGCACTATTTCCTTATGGTCGAGTCTTTTTATGAGTGGAGAGGACCTTCTTTCGAAGAAGTTGAGCCTTCTTGATAAAGACATAAAAAAGCAAGACCTTAAGAAGAATGATTACTTTAATAGGCTTCCAGAAGAACATCAGAAGCTCATAGCTTATTATATTAATAAAGCCCCTTTTAAGGGGAGAATATGTATATCAGAAAATAAAGCAGAAGGTTTGTCTCCATTCTGTTCTCTAGATGGGAATTTATATATAAATATCTCAGCACCTATATTAAATAAAAACTCCGAAGACTCCTTATTTAAATATACTATTATAACAACACTGTTAAAGAGTCTCGGTTATAACGAAAAAGAAATAGAAAGAGAGGTAATGTTGTGTTAATAGGTTCACCAATAGGATTAAAAGTAAAAGGAAAACTATCAGATTTACTGATGCTCCAGTTTACAAATGAATTAGAGCATTTCCTAAGATTAAAAGACGAAAAAGAAGGCTATAATCTGATTCAGATAGCTAAGAAGAAAGTCCATAATATGAAGCTGTTTAACGAGCTTTTGGACAATATCATTCATTCTCAATACAAGGATAAAAGGGTTGGTTTCCTAGAACTAATTGAGAATTCACTGGACTCTATGCATTTTGATGGGGGAGATTTGATACTGAAAGTAAATCAGACCGGTAGTCAATATCAATTCTCCGTAACAGATATGGGTCATGGAATGACCACCAAAGACCTAATTTCATTTTTGATTATACCATTCAAAACCACCCGCAAGGAGAAGAAGAAATCTCCATACTATGGTGGGACTGGTGTAGGCTTCCAGACTGCTTTGAATCTCAGTGATAATGTTAGGATAATCACATCTTCAGGAGATGGTATAAACGAATTGGAATTGATTAAGACCGGTGATGACTGGGATTATAACCTAACCACCAGGGAAGGCAAGGTAACCGGAACAACGATAATCGGGAAATTTGATTACGAGTTTATAGGAGACTTAAAAGACTATATAAAAAAGTATTACTACTTCGTAAACCCTGATAAGTACAGGATTGTAGTAAACGATGAAAAGATTAACACCGGTAAGAATGATTATAAAGGGAATGTATTTAAATACCCTATTCAGAAAGAGAATACCAAGAGCAATATCTTCCTTTACCATATTAGAGACGGGAAAAGGTCGTTTAAGCTATACCGAAAAGGTAGGTTCGTCAAGAACTATCTAGACGAACTCCGCAACTACAAACTAATATTCAATTTTATTAAAGCCCTTATGGATGAAGCAGACTATTCCTTCGCATTAGAGATACCGGATTTCATAGAACTGACCGGGACTAAAGATGAGATTTTCATTGACGATAAATCCAATGTAGAAACATCTATCAAAAAGATGCTCGAATCCTTTATCCTAAGCGAGATAATCTCCTCTGAACCGATTCTGAAAAAGATTGAATCAATGATGGAGTATATATACGAGATTCTGTTCAGAGAAATTGTATCCAGGGATAAGTATAATAATCGAAACTTCGAAAACTATAACAACCGGGATGGAAATTTCTCCTTCTACCTATTCAGGAAACTCTCTCAAGCTAAGTTCATCAATGTCTTACAGATGTCATCCAGCACATTTCCCCGTAAGGTAAAAATTAGTCCGGAAGAGCTTTACGATAACATTAAGAAAGGTAAAATCAATTACATAAAGAAAATAAGTTCGGTTAAGAGCGGAATGTTCGTTGAAGAAGGAAATCCAGCCTTAAAGAGCTTATTAAACATAGACTCATCATATTATAATCTGATAAAGACTACCAAAAAGGACGATTACGATAACCAGGCAAGACAGAGACATTATGAACGTCAATATAAAACCAAAAACCAATCCAAGGTAAATTTGGTTGAAAGAACCTCTCTTGAAACCTTAGAAAGGGTTCTTAATATCGAAAAGAAAGCTGGAGAATATGTTGTCTTATTAAGAATTTTCGATTATCTAGACAACATTCTGAGTGAAGTAGTCGGATTGCCACCGTCTGATATAACCATACATTCAAATCTCACTGTGGATAACGATGAAATCGCATTAACCGATGATAAAAGTATATCCCTTAATATATCCAATAAGACTATCTCTGACATATGCTCTAACCTGTTGAAAAAGAAGATACGCTCTAATGACATCGTGAAGATGATGGATATACTAATACACGAAAAGTCACATATAGCCGATAATCATTTCCCCAAAGGAGAATTCCATTCATTCGTGTTCTATGAGAATGTGAAAGCATCGACCAGGAATAAGTTCATAAAGCATCTATATCAGAATAATATTTCATTGGATAAAGATATTGCTAAAATCATAAAATCAAGACCTTATTCAGATAAAACCAAAATCAAAGATATTATGAATCTGTCGAAAAAACATTCCATAAATGATTTTAACTATTCTGATTATGGTAATTCATATGGTAATAATTATAATAGGAAATTTGATAATAAAAAGCAAAATCGTAATTTCAACGAAAAAGATTTCCATAAAAAATTTAGAGACCAAACATTCAAAGATAAATTCAATGATGCAGACTTCAATAAATAGAATAAAAACGGGCTTATCTATATGAAAATCAATACTCATTCTCCACAAGAAACCTTCCAAATCGGATATAAAACAGGAAAGGTAATCCCATCAAACCATACAATATCATTGAATGGTAGTATTGGAGCGGGTAAAACCACCCTAATAAAAGGTATAGCCTACTCCATTGGCTTAAATCCCACTAACATACTCAGCCCTTATTTCAATATTCTATTTGAATATGAGATTGACTCACACATCGTATTAAGACATTTTGATTTCATGAGGCTTAAGAATCCATCAGAATTACATGAGCTTAACATAGAAGAGATACTTCAAGAAGAAGGATTGGTCATCATGGAATGGGGGAATAGATTCCCGCAAATTATTCCAGAAGATGCATTGATAATCCATATAGATGATATATCCCCTAGTGATAGGGTTATAGAAATGGAATGCAAGAATAAAGAGATAATAGAGAGAATAAAAGAGGAGTTTGCATAATGAAGAAGATGAAAATCATCATCACAGGCGGAGGAACAGGTGGGCATACCTCACCAGCAATAAGCATTATTAAATACCTTAGGAAACACAGCTCTGAACTCAATACAGATTTCAATTTTCTCTATGTTGGAAGTAAACATGGAATAGAAAAGACATACGCCGATAAAGAGGAAGTAGACTATAAATCAATAAACACCGGCAAGTTGAGACGAAGCCTGAATCCAAAAAACATTATCGACGCTTTTAAAGTACTAGCGGGACTCTTCCAATCACTGGGCATTGTAAAGAGATTTAAACCAGATGTGGTCTTCTCTACCGGAGGATATGTAAGTGTGCCTATCGTAATAGCATCCAGCTGGAAGAATATACCGACTATCATTCATGAACAAACTGTTAATGTAGGTCTGGCTAATAAGATAGCGTCAAAGTTTGCAGATAAAGTCGCATTGACATTTGAATCCAGTGCTAAGTTCTTCCCGAAGGACAAGACTGTTGTCACCGGTATTCCTCTACGGGAAGAGATTTTCTCAGGTGAAGCAGAAAGAGTCTTCCAGCTATTCCCTTTAGAGAAGGGATTACCTCTTCTATACATCACGGGCGGTTCGCAAGGTTCTAAGTTCATCAACGACAGCATAAAAGCAATCTTACCTGACCTACTCGCCCATATGAATATCATCCATCAATGTGGTGGGTCAGCGATACATGATAGTTATGATGAGTTGAAAACATATCGGACAGAGCTTCCAGAAGAGCTTCAGTCTCGATATGTGGTAAGAGACTACATCTTTGATGAGCTACCCCATATATTTAAAGCATCCCACCTTATAGTAGGACGAAGCGGTGCTGGTACGGTAAATGAGTGCATCGCATTGGGTAAGCCTTCCCTATTCATCCCCCTTCCAGGGACTACCCGGGATGAACAGGGGGAGAATGCCCGACTCGCTGAATCATTGGGTGGAGCTGAGGTGATGCCTCAGGATGAGCTTACACCGGAAAGGCTTTTAGTAAAGATAAAAGGACTTATACTGGATAAAGACAGGTTAGCAGAGATGAAATTCAACTTCCTTAATCAAACCAAGACCGATGGTAACCTTAACATATTAAACCTAATCCTGGAGTATGCAAAGAAATGAATGAAAAACAAAAAGACAAAGCAATAATATCTGATATGGATGGCGTGTTGGTAGACAGCTTTTACAATTTTTACCTGGCTTATAAACAGATTGTGGAGGAGCATGGAGCAAAAGGTTTTACAGAAGAGTATTACCGACCATTGTTCGGAGCTAAAGGGGATTATACCAAAGAAAAGATAGAGACCGATTTCGATATAGACCTGGGAGAAAGAGAAGCATTCATGCAGAGGAAAGACAGACTCTACATGGAGAATGCATTGAAGTCAACCATCCCTTTTGAACAAACGATTAAGGCTATCAAAGAGTTGTCATCATTATATAGAATAGCGGTTGCATCCTCATCAGATAAGGAAATCGTTAATCATAGCTTGAAATCGATTAGCATTGATAAGCTGGTAAGAGTGAAAGTATCGGGGGACATGGTCAGTAAAGGTAAACCCCATCCAGAGACTTTCATAAAAGCCAGAAACATGCTTGGTATAGACCCGAAGGATTGTTTAGTGATAGAGGATTCGATACCAGGTATGAACTCTGCTTATGGAGCGGGTATACGCTGTGTTTGTATTATAGCCGATGATGTAGATAAGGAAAGATTCGATAAAGCAGATGTAATATACCGTATGAATGATTTGACCAGTGAGATGCTAGTCAGTAAAGTAAAAGAGCTCTTAGGATAGATGAAGAAGAATTCTTACTAAACATAATTCATGAAAATTCGATATAATAATTATCTTAAAATATTGTCTATTAATAAGATAAGTGGTACATTTAACTTGTAAGA
>CAYUUC010000005.1:25804-36789 GCA_964447635.1 uncultured Spirochaetia bacterium | reverse complement strand
TGTTATAATATATGTTAATATGTTTATTTAAAAAGACAGGATTGAGCAAGTTTAATTATGAATGAAAATAAAAAGACAGAAGATGTTGATGTTCTTGAGTATTTTCGTGTCAGAACGAAGAAGATGAGTCTGGTCTTCGTAAGTATCTTGGTAGGAGTATTGGTAATATTAATTCCGGTATTATTCTTTGTGGTGAAGAGTATAATACCGGGTATAGCAGCGTCCGGTTCGATGCTGGTATCCTTATTGAGTTTTAATCTTATTCGGATAAATCGAATAAAGATAGGTAATGCTATATTCCTATCTATATTGATGTTAGCCCTGACAATAGCTCTTATCGGTGGCGTGCTTGACCCTCCAAGTTTTACCGCAATATTAGTAACCGTATTAGGCTTTTCCATCGGCATAATA
This sequence comes from uncultured Spirochaetia bacterium, assembly GCA_964447635.1. Lineage (GTDB taxonomy): Bacteria > Spirochaetota > UBA6919 > CAYUUC01 > CAYUUC01 > CAYUUC01. The sequence continues at coordinate 36,378 of CAYUUC010000005.1, read as the reverse complement.
GTACCATCCGGTCTCCTGGTAAACAGCGGGTTCACAATAGCGATGGGTGTTTATTACTCTATAGCTTATCCCATACTTATTTATCTATCCGGTATTGAGACACTTTTGATAAGAATCCCATTATTCCTTCTGGTATTATGGATGGGAGTGGCAATCATCTTTTATGTAACCAGGCTACAGAATGTCCTTCTCAAGAAATCAATGGAAGAAACCAAAAAGAGTAGCAAATCCTTAGCCGAAGTTAAAGACATAATAAGTAAGATAAGCACCCTTAGGGACGAAGTTGAAACAAGCCAGGAGAGTGTATCCCACCAACTCAACGATATCAGCGAACTTATCAGCAACTTCTCACAGAAAATTGACACCCTAGTTGAATCCTCAACCGAGTTCTCCAATGTAATCAAGACTAACCAGGACAACCTGAACTTGCTGGTAGACGAGATTGCAAACATAACCAACAAGATAGATAACCAATCCGCACTCATCTCACAGAACTCATCCGGACAAGAAGAGATCTTCCGGTCCATACAATCAATAAGCACCAATGTCAAAAACGCTAACGAGATTAACACAACACTATCTAAAAGAGCAGATACCGGTAAAGAAGACATAGCCGGGGCGATGGAATCGATGAAGGACTTAGGCGAATACCAGCAACAGATGATAAGCATCATCGGTGTTATCTCCAACCTATCACAGCAAACCAACCTTCTCGCCATGAACGCCAACATAGAGGCAGCCCACGCAGGAGAAGCGGGTAGAGGCTTCGGTGTAGTCGCAGACGAGATTAGAAATCTAGCCGATGAATCCGGCATCAAGACCAAGCAAATATCAGACATAATCAAGAGCATGAACGCCAAGATAGACCAGAGTGTAAGTCTGGTAGAAAACGTCAGCAATTCCTTACTGGAGATAACCGAGAAGGTGGAAGAGTCGTACCCGATAATCAGCGAAATCTCTGTATCCATGGATGAACTTATGATTAGCAATAAAGAGATGCTGGAGAGTAATCAACAGCTGGTATCCAATGCCCAGTCCATAAAAGAGAGTGCTGATAAAGAGCTCTCCGTATCCGATGAGTATAAGACTACTTTCAAGCGATTAAAAGAATACTTCGAGGAACTGAGCAATATCGTGGGTAGCCTTAAAGATTATAATACACAATCACTAATTATCCTACAGAATATCTCAAAGATAAGAGAAGAAAACGAAACCGTTAACCAAAATATAGAAGAACTCCTACAAAAGTATAAAGAAGAAGATAAAAGTAAATCCTTACCCAGTAAAGAAGAACAATCTTCACCGATAAAAACAGAAAGTGAAAGCAAAACAGAATAAAATAAATTCGCTCTTATGTCAAATGTTGTTGAAGATTATATTAAACTGTTCCCTGAGCACTCACGATTGGAAAGTCTTGCATAGAAGGGAACATGGGTAAAATGTCTTTACGACTAAGCGGTTTTTGAGCCTGACAAAGTACAACGACCGTTTATAAGTAATCTTTTTAGATTTTCAACTACAATTCACTAAACAGCAAAGATTATAACTTTCTTAGATTTACTATACAATCAATCTTGCTTTCTCTTTCTTTTCTGATTAGTATATAAATATCATCATAATTAAAATATTAGGATACTTATATGAAAGTATATTTAGACAATAACGCAACCACACCATTATTGCCGGAAGTCAAGCAAAAGATGGCCGAGACGCTGGACTTATACGCTAATCCATCAAGCCTTCACCAATTCGGCAAACAGGTTAAGCGGCTAATCGATGGAGTGAGGAAGGATTTCTCATCCGCTTTGAATAAGACATCTGAAGAATTCATATTTACATCATCAGGGACAGAAAGCAACAATATGGTCCTGAAGGGTATCTTCCTGAACAACCTATCCAAAGGAAAAGAGACACACATCATCACCTCCGAGATTGAACATCCATCCATCATCAATACATGCGAATACCTCCGCTCAAAAGGTGCAGAGATAACCTACATATCGGTAGATAAGAACGGTATGGTAAACATGGAGAAAATCAAACAAAACATTAAGCCTTATACCAGTCTAATCTCCGTCATGTATGCCAATAACGAAACCGGTGTGCTTCAACCGGTGGAAGAGATAGGCAAGATTGCTGGTGAGTTCAATATCCCTTTCCATAGTGACGCCGTTCAAGCATTCATGAAAATAGATGTGGACATGGATAAGAATAACATAGACTTCCTAACCCTTGGCGGACACAAGTTCGGAGCTCCTAAAGGCATCGGGGCACTCTTCTACAACAACAATCGCATTCACCTTATTGACCCACTGCTGTATGGCGGTTCACAGGAAAACCATCTCAGAGCCTCTACCGAGAACATATACTACATCATTGCTTTTGCCGAAGCAGTAAAGATAATCAGCAAAGACCATGACCAGCGTATTGAGAAGGTCAAACGCCTGACCAACCGTCTTAAGCAAGGCATAGAGCAGAACATCACGGATATCATCTTTAATAGTGGAGAAGGCGAAAATCGCCTCCCCAACACCTTGAACTACTCATTCCCGGGGATAGAAGGGCAATCGATGGTTTTATCTTTGGATGCTCAAGGCATAGCGGTATCTACCGGCTCAGCATGCTCCCAGGCAAACGATGACGCATCATATGTCATCCTAGCAATGGGCAGGAAAGAGAGTGAGGCTTTATCTTCTATAAGATTCAGTACCGGATGGCAAACCACCGAAGAAGAGATAGATTATACCCTGGATAAGCTGACTCAGGTTGTGAAAAAGCTTCGAGGTTAGAGTAATGGGTAATAAGGATAGAACCATGTTTGCTTCTAGATTGTTTGATTTAAGCAGGGAAGACTTCAATCTCATTCGATTCATCGTGATAGTTTACATTATAGGCTTTTCTGCGGGGACGACCACTCACATCATGGACATTGTGAAATTTGGATTGTTTGGCTATTACTGGGTATCCTTGCCGATAAATGTTTACTGGACATCGTTAACGATACTCGACCCGCTTGCTGTTGTATTGATGATATTTAAGCCGTATTGGGGGATTGTACTTTCTGTATTGATTATGGTTAGCGATTTGTCGGTGAATATATATACCGCAATAATCTACTATATGGAAAAAGGTAATCTGGATATATTCCATCTATCATTCCAGATACCATTCGGTGTGTTCATTTTTATAACCGCTCCTATATTATGGACTAAGATAAGGAAAGCGATGAACAAAGACTAAATTGATAACATGAAAAAATTCTTACTGTGAAATTTCTGTTGATAAAAGCATTATTAGTTGAAGCTTATTGTAAAAGTCATCGAGCATAGTCAAAATGACCTTCTATTTACCATTTCGACTCGGTTCAATGTTCTGAATTTTTAACAATAACAATTTTTTTCACAAAACCAAAAATTTCTTTATTCAACATAATTATTATATTTAACATATTGATATTCTATCTTGCAAATTGTATCAAAACCAGTAATATTGCATGGAGAAACGAATTATGAAAAAAGAACCTAAAAACAAATTAACATACATTATACTCATCTTAGTTATACTGTTGGCTTCGCTGTCATTAGCCGACTACTTATTCTTTAATATAGTGTTTAGCAGGGTACAATACTCCGGAGAAGCTCTATCAGATACCGAGTTCTATTACAAGGTGGATGCGACGACTCCGGAGAAGGGTAAACTATACATCCAGCTAAAGATGACCAACTTTCCGGAGGGTAGATGGGTCATGTATCAACCGGCAAAGAACAGCGTAGTAGCTATCAAGAACTTTAAAGCAATGACAGTAGAAGGTGAAGAAATAAAGGTGGAAACAGAAGAAGATGATAAACCCCTCAGAACAATCATAAACGAAAAGAAACAGGACATACACATCACATATACAGCAGAACCGGGAGGAAGTGTCAAACATGGCTCACAAGGTCTAATCACTGAGGAATTCGGATTGTTCACAGGCGAGGTATTCATGCATTTCTACGGCGAGATTAGGCAGGAGAAAAAAGATTATAAAGGCATATCCAATATAAAGAAAGTCCGGATTAAGATAGACACGCCAGAAGGATGGGATGTATACTCCAGCATGAAGAAGACAGATGAAGGTCTTGACCCTTCATTAAACAGCAGATGGACTTTCCTCGCCCTTCGATACTCTAACACTGCGATAGGCAAGTTCGATACCTACGAGAAGCAGTTCGGAGACACCTCACATCGAGTATACCTATACAGCGGATGGGGTAAGGAACAAAACGACATCATCGCCGATTACTCCTTCCGTATATACGACGAGTTCCATAAGCAAGCTCCCTTCAAAGGTCAGCCGAGGTATACCACGATTTTCGTACCTAAAAACAACACCAAGGCAGGCGTAAGGCGGATAATGGGTCAGATATGGTCTACAGGTCAGGCTTACTCTTACGACTCATATAGCCTTTATGACGGTGTAAGGAGACGGGTATGGGAGCTATACGCTCATCGTATATCTCATGCTATCAACCGATACGAGATTAAAGGCTTCCATACACCCGATAAATATGAAAGGTGGCTGGATGAAGGCTGGGCGTCATGGGTCGAGATTACCCACCCCATGAATGCTGGTGTAGTCAAGAATGATAAGAGATTCGACCGTCTATGGCAATGGTATAGCAGGGTCTTCCATGAAATCGACACAAGAAGCCCCGATGTGCCAATCTATAGGGAGAAAGGTGAGGACAATCATAACATTATCCGATACCTGCACTACTTCAAGGGTCCGCTACTCGCCAACTTCCTCGACTATGAGATGAGGCGTCTATCCGGTGGAGAGAAGGACTTGAATGACTTCATATCATACATATATCCTAAGTATAACGAACATCGAAAGGCTGTACCCTTACTGAAAGAGATAAACAGCTATATGGGCGAGGTCTCCATGGACTACTTCTTTGATGAATATGTCAAGAAGACCGGTTACCTATACCCGCTCTACGAAGGCTTCTACGAGAGGTATAGAGACTTGAATCTTAGTGAGAACTCATTGGTCAGAATGGTGGGAGATTACGAGCTTAGGGATTATCAATACAAACAGCTCATCGGATTCCTCAAGTCCATTAAGGTTTCCGACCAAGAGTACATCGATAGCACTATCAATGAAATGATACTGGTCATGGAAGAGTATAAGAAGCGGGGATTAGATGTAATACCCAAAGAAATGATGGACCTATATCCCAATATCGCAGGCGATGTCCAGGGGGTCATGTTCGAGCATCAGAAAGACCTTATGTTCGATTCAGACGATGATTACAACGATTGGGTATCCCAACAGAAGAAAGCCCTTACCAAAGCACATTAGACTTTATTCTCCGTAATAATACTCGAGAATGTTTCCCAGCATAAAATCATACACTTTCTTCGAATTAGCACATAGTATCGTCCTGTCGTATAGAAAGCCGTCTCCGCCTTTGGAGTTTTTCACTATCCCCCCTGCTTCCTTCGCTATCAGACTACCGGCGGCAATGTCCCACGGATGAAGACCGAATTCAAAGAAAGCATCATACCTGCCACAGGCAAACCAGCACAAGTCTATGGCTGCAGAACCGGGGCGACGTATGCCTGATGTCCTACGGGCTATCTGTTCGATAAGGTTCATATACTCCATGAAGCGTGAACCCCTCTTGAAAGGAAACCCCGTTCCGATGACCAGATGGTCAGTGTTGGTCTCTTCAGATACATGTATCCGCTTATCGTTAAGATATGCTCCTTCTCCCTTACAGGCAGAGAACATCTCATCCATAGATACACTGTAAACCGCACCGGCGACTATATCCCCATTCAGCTCCAGCCCTATACTTACCGAGTAGACCGGTATGCCTTTGGTGAAGTTGGTGGTACCATCGAGGGGGTCGATAATCCATTTGTGCTGTGACCCGCTTTCATCAGAACCACTTTCCTCAGCTAGTATATCATAATCGGGGAATGCTTCCTTCAATTCTTTGATGATAAGCCCTTCGGAGGCTTTATCCACATTGGTGACGAAGTCATTGACCGCTTTGTTCTCCACCTTAATCTTGCTATCGCCTTCCGACATCTCCTTTATAAGTTTACCGGCTTTCCTGGCTATGCTGATGGCGGTTTCCGTTTCTTTGATATAGTCTTTCATAGGTATGAATCCTGTTTGGTTTTATTTTCGATTCTCTATATTGTCTCTAATCTCTGCTATCTTGGTGTTTATCTGGTTTAACTGCTTATGATAGAATTTGATGTATTCGCGGGGGGATACTCTCGATGTGGGTTTCAATACTTCTTCATTCTGTTTTAGTATTTCTTCCATCTGGGTTAATAGTTGGAATAAGGATTTGTAAGTATTGGTTTTGATGACCTCCCGCCTAGCCCTACCTTGAGCATTGAGGAAGCTGGTCAATTCTATAGTCCGGGTGGTCAACTCCAGACCACTAGGTGCGGTCTCTTCTGAGAAACTGTTGAAGTACTCCATAAAGTCATTGGTAATAGCTTTTGCTCCTTCAAAGAAGTCCATCTGGTTATAGTCGGGCGTAGCTTCGCTTTCCTCGCTATCATTAACATCATCACCGGTTTGTTCTTTATCATTTGTTATTTGGTCCTGGTCTGAAGTTTGGTTTTGCTGGCTGGATTCTGTATCTTCATCTTTATCGTCGCTGGTCTCAGAACCGCAGAATGCGATGCTTATCATTATAAACATTATAAGTATGGTCTTTAATACCTTATTTATCATAATGTATCTACCTTTTCTATTTTATATTTATAGGACTCCTATCAAACTACAAACTGGATAGCTTTACAGGATATACCTCGACACATCTCTATCTTCAACGATATCCTTGAGTACTTCCCGGACATACTCTTTGGTTATGTCCACTTTTTCTCCCCTTCTCTGGTCAGCGTTAAAGGATATATCCTCGAGGAGTTTTTCCATAACGGTATGCAATCGTCTAGCCCCGATATTCTCCGTTTTGGAGTTAACTTCGTAAGCTATCTCTGCTATCTCAGAGATGGCATCCTCTGTAAAATCAATATGAACGCCTTCCGTTGAGATTAAAGCTTTATACTGCTTGACCAATGCACTCTTAGGCTTGGTTAGGATTTCGGATAGGTTATCCTTATTAAGTGAATCCAGTTCTACCCTAATGGGGAATCTACCCTGTAGCTCAGGGATAAGGTCAGATGGCTTCGATGTATGGAAAGCCCCCGCTGCTATGAAGAGAATATGCTCGGTCTTAACCGGTCCATACTTAGTATTGACTGTTGAACCTTCGATGATGGGCAGGATATCCCTCTGGACGCCTTCCCGGGACACATCTGGTCCGGATCGGCTTTCCCTGGAGACTATCTTGTCAATCTCATCCAGGAATACGATACCCATTTGCTCTGTCCGCTTAATAGCCTCGGATACAGCCTTATCCATATCGATGAGCTTGTTTATCTCCTCTTCAATCAGTATCTTCCTGGCATCCCGCACTGTAGTCTTTTTCTCCTTCTGCTTAGAGGGCATGATGTTGTTGAGGAGGCTCTGGAAGCTCTGGTCTATATCTTCAAGACCCTGCCCACCGGGAAATATCTCTATCGATGGAACATTGCTCTGTTGAACCTTTATGGGGACGAGTTTATCTTCAAACTCCCCGTTTTTCAACTTTTCCCGAAACTTTTTCCGAGTGGTTCTCATGTCCTCTGTGTCCGAGGATTTCTTCCTCGGCAACAACAGGTCAAGAAGGGTTTTCTCTGCCTGCTTTTCCGCTTTCTTCTCGACTTTCTGTCTCATTTCATTTTTAACCAGTGTTATGCTTATATTGACCAGGTCTCTAATCATAGACTCCACATCCCGACCTACATAACCGACTTCTGTATACTTAGTCGCTTCTACTTTGATGAATGGTGCACCCGCTAACTTGGAGAGCCTCCTGGCTATCTCAGTCTTACCGACACCGGTCGGTCCAATCATAATGATGTTTTTAGGAGCAATCTCATCCTTAATCTCTTCTTTCAAAGCCCTTCGACGGGCGCGGTTCCTCAGTGCGACTGCGACGGCTCGTTTTGCTTTGTCCTGTCCTATTATGTATTTGTCCAGCTCCTCTACGATTTTCCTTGGTGTAAGGGAAGATAGGTCTAATAAAGTCTGTAGATATTTACTATTATCCTCGTTGTTATCAATATCAGAGCTCTCATTTATATTATCATTCATATTATCATTCATATACTTATAATTCCTCCAGAATAATGTTCTTATTGGTATAAATACATATCGAGCTTGCTATCTCCAGTGATTTCTCTGCTATCTCCTTAGCTGATAGGTCGGTATTTTCCAGCAAAGCTCGGGCAGAAGCGAGGGCATATGCCCCTCCAGAACCGATAGCCGCCACATCGAAGTCCGGCTCCATCACATCACCGGCACCGGTTAGGACGAAGGTTTTATCCTTATCCAATACTATCATCATAGCTTCCAAGCGTCTCAGTATCTTATCACTTCGCCAATCCTTAGCCATCTCTACAACAGACCGGGTAAGGTCTCCGCTGTGTTCTTTGATTTTAGCTTCAAGCCTGTCGAATAAGCTGAAGGCGTCTGCGGTTGCCCCGGCGAAACCTACTACGATTTTATCGTTATATAGTCTCCTCAGCTTCCGAGTATTGGACTTCATCACGGTGTTTCCGAGTGTAACCTGGCCATCGGCTGCTATTACTGCTTTACCGTCCCTGCGAACGGCGCATACTGTTGTTGATCTTGTTTTTGCTGACATATATAATTATACCACCTTATAAAAAATATCATTGATAATAAGTTAATACATAAAATAGATAAAATCGAATTTTTGAGATAAACCAACATATATATATTACTAGAAATTAAAAATAACATTAATAAAATTCAATAACATATCTTGATAAATAGTACCGGATAGATTTTAATCGGTTAGTTACTGGATTAAGAAGAGGAAGCATTAATCTTTGATTATATTAATCCTCTATGTAAACCTCTTTCAGAGGATGCACATCACGGATATTCTCGTATAAGCCTTTAACTTTCGGGTTCAGCATCCATTGAACCATATATGAATAGATAGGCATAATAGGCAGTTCATCCATCAGGATAGCTTCTGCTTTTTCGTAATATTCAAATCTCTTCTGAGGGTCGGTTTCATACTTGCCTAACTGAAGAACCAACTCGTCATACCTTTCATTAGACCAGCCGGTATTATTGTTGCCGTTATCAGTGGTCATCATATCGGAGAAGGTGTTGGGGTCTACATAATCGCCAATCCAGCCTGCTCTAGCTATATCATAGTCCATCTCATGAACCAAGTCTAGATAAACCTGCCATTCTTGGTTTTCGATGTTCATCTCTATACCAAGATTATCTCGCCACATCTGGATGATGGCTTCAGCAATGGGTCGGTGTCTGTCACTTGTATTGTACAGCAGAGTCTTAACCGGGAAGCCTTTACCATTTGGATAACCCGCTTCTGCCAGTAGCTTCTGGGCTTCCTCAACATCTTCGTATAATGGGCTTTCGTATTCCCAACCGGGTATGGTTGGGGGGACAAAGCTGTAAGCAGGTCTTTCCCCAGCTTTGGTTATGTACCTTACGATTTGCTCACGGTCTATGGACATCGCCAATGCCTTCCTTACCTTTACATCATCAAAAGGAGGTCTTTCCGTATTAAACCTGTAATAGTATGTTCCAAGATAATGTGCATTATGGAAGTCGTCTCTATCTTTCATCTCATCCATCCTCTGTACCGGAACGGTGGTTGTCCAATCCAACTCGCCGTTTAAATACATCTCCAGCGAAGTGTTGGCGTCTTCGTAAGGATAGATTATTATCTCATCCAGCTTGACTTTATCCTTATCCCAATATGTAGGATTGGGGACAAGGGTGATATGGTCTTTCTGTTGCCACTCGCTAAGCATGAATGGACCATTGCATACGATGTTTTCCAGCCTATACCATCTGTCGTCACCATGCTTCTCTATAACATGCTGAGGAACCGGAGCAAAGGTAGAGAAGCAAGTCAGCTGTAAGAAATAGCCCACCGGTGTGTTTAATTTCACTTCTAAAGCATATTCACCAAGAACTTTTATCCCTACTTCATCAGCACTTATATTACCTTCGGTGTACTTCTCAGCATTCACTATGTCCCACAAGAACTGGGCATAATAGGATGCGGTTTCAGGGCTTAAAGCTCTCAGCCATGAGTATCTGAAAGTCTCTGCGGTGATGGGTGTCCCATCAGACCATTGAGCATCCTTCCTCAAGTAGAATGTCCAGGTTAAACCATCATCAGACAATTTCCAGCTCTCAGCAACACCAGGTTGCGGTGATAAATCCAGCGGGTCGTGAACGGTGAGACCCTCGAATAACTGATAGGCTATCCTGGACTCTGGAACACCGGTCATGGTTCCCGGGTCTAATGTCTGAGGTTCAGTCCCATTGTTAAACCGGAAAATCATCTTTTTATCCGGACTTACATCGGTCTCATCGGTCATGTCCGTTTCGTCCGTCTCATCGGTCATGTCCGTTTCGTCCGTCTCATCGGTCATGTCCGTTTCGTCCG
>CAYUUC010000005.1:0-25704 GCA_964447635.1 uncultured Spirochaetia bacterium | reverse complement strand
CCGTTTCGTCCGTCTCATCGGTCATGTCCGTTTCGTCCGTCTCATCGGTCATGTCTGTTTCGTCCGTCTCATCGGTCATGTCTGTTTCGTCGGTTACCTGACCATTATCGGTGTCCATATCATCCTGGTCTTCTTCGCCGCATGCGATAAAAGCGATTACAAACAGGATTGATAGAATTATGGAGAAAATTTTAATTATTTTCTTATCTTTCATTTTACAAATCCTCACTAAAATTTTTGTTTAACTTAAGCTTTTATGAAAATTAATAAAAAATCAACAATAAAAGTCCTATAATTTTCACAAATCAATATATTTTGTAAAATTTTTCTAATTTTTTCATAATAGATTTATTGTACATGCTGTAAGCGCCTAATTTCATCTTTGTATCATCATCTAAAACCATAAGGAGAGAGAAATAATTATTATTCTGTGGTAATTGCTTTTTCTTTTTCGTTAATTCGTCTATGAACGAGGTTTTCACAAAGTTTTCCGTCTCCAGATACTGAATCCGGGAAGCAGGTATTCTGTCAATCTTCCTAAATGGGTATATGCCAGTAGTCCTTATCACATCTCCATTATCAGCAAATACATAAGAGTCTACCAGAAAAGCCATCCCGAATGATATGAACATTATAACCAGCATAATGATTATACTGATTAAAGTTAGCGATATATCGGTTATCGATGTATACAAAAGGAAGATAATGAGTATAATGCTAAACACCGTCAAGGCTTTTACCCGGTTAAACTTGCTGTATGATATGATTACCGAATCGCCCTTATCTTTTATGGAATACCATTTTGATACTTTCATTGTAACTCCGATTGAGGTGTTTTATTAAATTTATGTATATTTATTAAATTAAACAAGAATTTCGCTGACGATATTCCTTCATGGTTTTTATAATAATTGAATTTTGAAAGCGGATTAGTATATTTTAATAAACAAGTATTAATAATAAATATAATAGTGTCAAAGGGAGAACTTATGTTTAGAAAGATTGTATTGATAATAGTGATTCTGCTGAGTATCACATCGCCCATCATAGCACAGGACGATGAAGATGAATATCCCAATCCATCCCAATCGGACAAATACAACCTGATGGAGTTTCAGACAACCAACTTCATCCTGCTTTATCCAGACGGCTGGAAAGACATAGCCAAACATGTAGCCCGTATTGCGGAGAATGCTCATGCGGAAGTCACCGCAGAAGTCGGCTATGCTCCCGATGTCAAGACACATCTCATCATAGAACCATACGAAGAAATCGCCAACGGTTCATCTCTATCCTTTCTTAACATCATTAAGATATACCTGCAGAGACCGGATTTCATCAGTAGCATAGACTCATACCTGGACAGCTGGCTAGACCTGGTCATCACTCATGAGATTGTTCACAACGTCCATCTGGGTTCGGGTAACATGCTTACTCCTATCCCCAACTTCCTTATAGAAGGGTATGCGGTCTATCTGGAAAGCATCTTAACTTCAGGAGGAAGGGTGGACTCGGCATACGGGGACATGGTCATGCGGACACAGCTCCTATACGATGACTTCCCAACCATCGACGAAGCATCTATGAGAGGTTCCTTCGTGAAGAGTTGGCCATTGGGTAACATAAGCTATATCATCGGTGGTTACTTCTTCAAGTACCTATACCAGACCTACGGCGGTGATGCGGTGAGGAAGTTCAACCGGCTGAATCACAATGACTTTGTCCTTCCGTGGATAGGTATTAACGCCAGGAAGGCTTTCGGCGGGAAAGGTTTTACCCAACTGTGGAAAGACTTCGAGAGTTGGGCAGAGAAAGAGTTCGCACCTCAAATCGGGACTATCAAGTATGAGGAGACCTTTCCTGATTACGATTCATACATAGGCTTCACACAAACAGACCTTGCCACCTCATCAGGTTCGGATAAACTCTACTTCAGGCAATACGACCCGCACTACCTTCCAAAGCTCATCTCACTTAACCACACAGATGGATCAACCGATAGGGTGGAACGGGTGTTCCTATCTGAGGACATGAGCCTCTCGAATGACGGATCACTCCTCGCATACAGCCTAAAGAAGCCTGATACCTACTACTATCACTACCTTAGCGACCTATACATCTATGACACAACCACTGGAGAAGACCACCGGATAACCAATGGGAGATGGGCTTCCAACCCGGACATATCACCCGATAACACCATGCTTGCCTACTCCAGAAGCAATGTAGGCGGTTCTGCTATCGAGATAAGCGGGGTTGACGGATCTAATCCGAAGGTCATCATAGATGGCGGTGTCCAAATGACTTACCGGCATCCTACCTTCTCCAATGATGGTCAATACCTCGCCTTCATCAAAGCAGATGCAGAGTCCAGCCGTTCAATTATGCTTTACGATAGAGAAAGCGGAGCTATCGATGAACTCGCTACATTAGACGGCATCACCTTAAGCCGTCCTGAGTGGAGCGAGGATGACTCACACCTCATTCTAAGCACTGATAGAAGCGGTGTCTTCAATGTCTACATGCTTAACATTGATACTGGAAAGCTAACCCGGGTAAGCAACCTTGCTACCGGTGGAATCAACCCAATCCAGAAAGGTGACCGCATATACTTCGTTTACTATACCAACAATGGATACGAGCTTAGACACATCTCCTATACAGAAGCACTACAGATGGAGGCTGAAGGCAAGTCATGGCAATACTACGACACGATACAGGATGAAGAGGGGACAGAAGCTCCCTTTGGAAGTGGTGAGACAGGTTTAAGGGACAGCGATGTTAAATCTGGCTATGAGGACATCCATCCTGACCAAATCACCACCACCGACGAGAAAGGATACATACCACTATTACACTTCAAGAACATCATTCCAATCATCTACTTCCTCCCTGCTCTCTATATAACGGATGATGGACTCATGTTCGATATAAGCACAGCCTTCTATGATGCCACCCTCTACCGCCAGCTTACTGTAGGATTGAATCTGACTATTCCCAATGATGTAGAATATGTAACTGCACCTGAGCTACTAGGCGGTTACATATCATTCTACTTTGATTACCTTGCTGATATAGACTTTGACCTATCGACCAATCCGATGGTATACTCAGAAGGCGACACGGATTACTTAGGGAGGTCTTATTATCTTGGTTTAGGTATTAGTCTACCCTGGCGTGGTCTGGGTTATGACTCCTACTCGATAGGTATCTCCACCAGCACAACCATTGAACATGAGTACAACACGGGAGGCTTCGGTGGCGACTTTAGGGTTGATATACCATTCCGGATAAGCCTGAACCGCTTCAACACCATAATGGGCTTCAAACCGGTTTCCGGCTTCTATCTCAGTTTCAATCCAGCCATCAGCGTAGAGCTGGTTGAAGACACCAAGATAGTCTACTCAGCATGGCTACTCAACGAACTTAACCTGCCCATGTTCTTACCGGACAGCGTGACCACGCTAAGACTGACCATGGGTTATGCAGACCCACCGCAGGATGAGTCATTCTTCAGAACAGGCGGAGCTTTCAAGCTAAGGAGTGGACGCGATGTGATTATGAAAGGGAACAAGCTGGTCAGCTTCAGCATCGACTCGTCGGCAAGACTGTTCAGACTGGACCGTGGCATCTATCCCATACCTATCATCCTACAGGGGAGCTACATCACCTTCACTTTTGATATGGCGATGGGCTTCGATGGTGACATCCCGCTGGACTTCTTCAATTACATACGCTATGGAACAGGGGTTGAATTGGTGGTCGAGTTCGCTTTGATGGATTCACTCGAGTTTGACATCATCACTTATCTATACATAGACCCGTTCAGCTTCGACCCGACTGATATTGAATCATATAACATAGGCTTTATCATTGATATCCCTCTTCTGGAGTTCTGATTAGCAGAGAGTATAGGAAGGTTCGGTTAGCTTACATCCTCGAATATGATAAGCGGTATGTAGTCATCATCCGGGTCTTCGGGGTCTTCATTAGGATTGTCGGTGGTGCTAATGGTGCATCTATAGTGGTGACCAAGCTGGAAGGCGTAATCATTCAACGCATCGATAGCATAGTCCTCATACTGGTAGATATACATGGTTCCGCCGTCATCGTATGGATTATCTGGTTGGTCATAAACCAGAGTAGGAGACCAATCATAGGTGCCAGCCTCCATATACTCCCTTCCTACATTCGAGCCGAAAGCCAATTGGTCGAGGAACTCGCCGGTTTCCGGGTCTCGCTCACCGATGATGACACTTTCTTTGGCGATATCGAACAGGTCATCGCTAAAGATGAGGTTGGGTGCTGTTCCTGTTATGATATCCGTGTTGGTACTCATCCACATGCCGAAGCCCACGGTGCCATCTCCATATGTTGCATCTGATACCAGTTCGATAAGGAATTTGGTAGGGTCTATCCCGATGGGGAAAACGGAAGACCTGCTGTACTGGTCGCTGGTTGAGGGGTCTTCGCCGGTTATGTAAGCTCTCAATCTGTAGTTCTTGGAGAATGAAGTTGTCGGCACTGTCCAAGCCACTTCTATCTCATTGTTTACTGCAGGTAGCTCAACAGCGGAGGCGATTGCATCGCCCACCTTGTTACCATCCTTAAACAGGTATATATCAGCACTGGTGACGGTTTCGTCGTTTTTGGATATGATTATGGTGAAAGTGTCTCCTGGTAGCATTATCTCGGTCGGACCATTAATCTGGAACAATCCGGTTGGTTCAGGAGGCAAACATGCTGCTAAACATAAAAAGATGGTTATCAGAATAAAGGTTAAACTCTTCTTCATATACAAATCTCTCGTCTATAAAAACATTCTTATTCATAATATAACACATTTCGGTAAATTTAAAAATAAAGTTATGATTAACTAATGCTAGTGTTGTGATAAACTTTAAATGAGTTGAGGCTCTCTATTCTGCGGTATTAAGAATAACCGGGTATATCTGGATGCTGCTGTCACCTTTGATTTTGGGGAATGCCTTCTCTACAATGTCTTCCACAGTCTTGATTTCGTCAACATCGGGTATCTTTTCATCCTGTCTTAGATTCGTTAAATCGGACATAGAAAGCTGTTTATCGGATATAAGTATTACATATAACTCTCTACCCACCGGTCCTTCCGGCTCAAAAGTGTAAACCTCGCCTTGACGGATAGGGAAGGAGTATTCATGACCGGAGTATACCCATGTACTGACATTTACCTCTCCGGGATAGGGGAACAGCTCTCTCAATCTGCCGTCTGGTGTGATATTGACCACATACATGGAGTATTCATCGTTGAATTTCATCTTTAATTTGAATTTATCATCTATCTTAAAATCATAATTCACTCTGAAGAAACCGCTTTCATCATTATAACTTATATCATGAGAAATTAGACGGTTCATTCCGAATATATGCTTTTCTATCAAGACTCTTATTTTAATCGCCTGCATTACAGCAACCACACCCATGTCCTGACCGTCAGAGTTCCTTTCAAAGTCGGGTAGGTCGGGGTTCTTGCCTATTCGGTAAGCTTCCATACCGGTGAGTTTAGCAGCCTCGTATGTCATCCAGAAGTATCCATCATCAGCCCAATCCCTGCCCCAAGAGTTCAATATCTTGAATGCTCCTTTTTCGGTTACGGTTTTACCCCGTTCATCTTTATACTCGATGGTGAATTCGTCATCATATCCACCTATCAGGACAGCATGCCCGAAGACGGTCTTTGTTTTCTTATTTCGCTCAAGCCAGAATGTCTTGGATATCTCTTTTGCCTCTGATTGGTTCAGGACATACTTTACCGTATTGCCGTTATTAGTCTCATGACCTTTGATTATAGAATCATTCCAAGCACCATGGTTGACAAGTATGGACATCTCCACGGGAACACCTTCTAAGCCTTCTTCTTCATCACCAGCCAGTGCCGCTCTAACCTGGTATAAGTCATTATCATCGAAGTTACCGAAAGTCTTGGTCAATCGCTGATAAGATGGAATAGCAAAATCCTTCAGTTTATCATCATAATCCCCTTGCGGTAGCCAGGAGTTGTCTTTATCTGTATATGGCATTATGGATACAGGCAGACATCCGGTATCACGTAGCAATAGCATAGCCTCTTCCACGGTTATGCCTGCATCCCTGACTTTACCATCGGTCATTTCTGCTCTCCTTATGCTTAATGTATTGTATATGTAGGCGGGAGAGCATATGTATTCTTCATCGTAGTCCCACCGTCGGTTATCTTCCCTCAGCTTCTGGTATGAGCGATATGCATACCCTACAGCCCAACCTACACAGCTGTTCTGATTACCCTGGTTACCAGCTTTGGGTATCCTCTCTGACATGTCCACCTTTTGGGGCAGTGGTTCGACATCCCTTCGGAAGAGCTTAGGAGAGACCGCCCATTCCAATCTCTCGTATGCCTCTTCGTCGAAGTTTAGTCCGAAACTCACCTGCTCTTCTTCCTGTGTAGACAACATACTGAAGCTCAAGACTAAACCCAAAAGCATGGTTATGGCTATAATCGATAAGATTAATTTGTTCTTAAACATTATAATACCTCTTTCTAATCAATATTTGATTTGTAAGACGCAAACCTTGAAGTCCGTCCTTTACTTATGGATGGGGTTTCTATACCTAAATCCTCAATGAAAACCTTTATTGGAGACTCACTCTCACTGTAATCTCCTACGAAAGCCCTGCCTTCCTCGAAGGGATATACTGATGAGCCATTCATCCCTGTTTCCAATAAAGCATGAGGATTGTATCCAGCATAGTACATCGATACAACGGCGGCTTTCTTGGCATTTAGGTTGCGTTTACCTGCTATCATATTTTCAACACCATTAACAACCTCATCAATGATTTGTTGATAAATATTGGTTATATCGCCCATGTTATCGGATAAGAGGGCGAAGTATGTTTCCTTCTTTTCAATACCTTTCTCCAACTCATTACTTTCCGCCACCATGTTTGCGAATACGGCGAAAACCTTATCCATAAGTTCATCACTTATAGTATCCAGTAAGACTTCCCTAGCGATGCTTGCTACCTCAACGGCGAGGATGCCTGCTAACTCATCCTCACTTTCCAGAGACTTAATCAAGCCTTTGCTGATGAACACATGTCCGGAAGGTGTGGAGAATGACAGCTCCTTATCTTCGTCCAATACGATAAAGCGATAGCCTTTGTATGTGGTAGGTTTATTGGAAGCCATTGCTATGGTCTGTCCTATCTGGTTAACATATTGGGTTAGCTCCTCGTCATAATAGATATTGTATTCGGTAAGCATCTCCAATACGGCACTTACACCAATGTAATACTTCTCTTCCTCTTTCAATCCTCTACGTAAGAGTATATCCTGATACTCCTGCTTCATGTGATAGGCTTGCTCTGCATCTGTGCTTGGATGATAGCTAACATCATCTAGTTGGTAAGGTACAAACTCGCCGAGTTGCCCTTCTTCTCTAAAATCGGGGAATGCTTCGTATGGATTAATTGTGTATTGGGCAGTCATGGAATTGATTCCATCGATGAGGTCAAAATCGGCATTCTCTACGGATTCCACATACTCGTCAAAAATCATATAGGTAAACCCGCTAAGGTCTGATACTTTGAACTCTTTCCCTATTTCTTCTTCGGGGCTTTCATCGACTTCTTCGGTCATCATAAACATATCATATTCTTCTAATGTCTCGGATTTTTCTTCCTCGTCAAAGTCTTGAAGTCCCATAGCTCCTGCTGTTGAGGAGTCACCCACATTCAGGTCATCGCTGGATGTTGTAGAAACAGAATTGTAATTATTAACCAATTCCTTATTTATCCAACCCTCTTCACCGTTTTCTGTTATGATATAGTACCAGTTTTCATTATAATCATCGATAAACACTTCCTGGTTGATTTCGAGGACCATCAACGTCTGGCAGAAGTTCCTTGGTTCTGTCTTCAACTCGGCAGTTTCCACGGAGATTACGCCGATATCGCCTTCCTCAAAAGACCAGAAACCCCCTGGTTCATCTTCGCCCTCTTGTGCTATTACATTGACAATGAATCCGCTTATTAACATCAAAGCCATCAATAATAATAATACTAAAATAAATCTTGGTTTCATTTTTCTCCCTCTCTTCATTGAAAGTACAAATATTTCTAATAATATTATTAATATTAATAACTTACCACATAAATGTAAAGTGTTTTCTTGAATATTTTTTTTTCATCTTAATATATATTATTGTTGTTAAACCAAATATTGTGGGAATTATTAAATTTAACTTCTCAAACCCTCCGTTGCAAAAAATTTTATAAAATGTAAACTTTTATAGCTGTAGAAAAATCGAATGAAAAGTATTTCAAGGGGGTTTTCAAATATCGACTATGTTAGAAATCTTTTTCAGAATATATCTGAAAGTGTTTTCATCTAAGATTGATTATTACTCGTTAGTATTTACTGATAAATCTATACCAGCCGGATTGATTGTATCTGTTACTTAAAATGAAGTGATAAGATTGGTATTAGTCACCGGGGCATACACCGCCGCCACAGCCAGATTGACCGCTATCGTCATCTAAACCTTCCGTAACATTAATCAGTATTTTCCTTAATGCATTGACCAGGTCTGAAGGGGTGTATTCTCCCTCTACGAACCTCCCCTTAATTGGTGTTATGAACTCGCCATTATCATCATATACATACAATGTAGGGAAGCCCAGTACATCGAAGTTCTCCAACTCTTCTTCGTTGGTATCCAGTATCTTAACCGGGATATAGTTTGATTTCAATACAGCCTGTACTCTTGAGTCGGTAAAGATTTCAGATTCCAGGAACTGGCATGGCTTACACCATGATGGAGCGGTGATTAAGACGAAGATGTACTTGTTTTCCCGGTCGGCCTTCTCTACCGCTTCATCGAAGGAGGTGAACCATGTTAGTGCGTCTTCTTCTGCCTCTTCTTGAGAGAACAAAGCCCCTACATTAAAAAAAACAAAACCACATAATAATATAATTAATGTACTTATGATTGCTTTTTTCATAAGATATACTCCTATCTACTAATTTAAACTTATCTATATAAAAATATAATAAATATGCTCATATATAACAAACACTTAATCAATATTTTAACAGATGATACCATGATTAAATTCCTTTAATCATGGTATCATCATTATAGAGAATTATAGAGAATTTTCCTATTTATGACCTTTTCTTGCTGGTCTCTGTCGATGTTTCTTGGGCAAATTCTTCAAATCAATTTCTCTGCTCTCACCATCCATTTCCAATGTAATGGTATAATCACCATCGAATATGACCTTACCGGCGTGCTGTTCTTCTACACCGTTGTTAGATAGAGTAACACTTATCGTAATCTCACCGCTCTGAGGCATCTTTCTCCTCAATGGTAAAGGTTTAAGCATATCGAAGAGAAATCGGAGCTTATGGTTGTTTCCTGGTGTGGGGGCATCAAAATTGGATATCACATTCGAGGTAAAAGTTCCGTTTACAATATAGCCTTTCTCCGAAGAACCGTTGTCGATAATGTCTATAACATAGTTAAGCTCGTTTTCATTATCAACCTCTTTACCATCATTCCCACTCATAGAGCGACTATCAACTTCTTCGTAAGTAACAGCATCCGCTTGATGTACGACCCCGTCATCACCGAAAGGCTCATCACCATCACTCAAAGGTATTACCTGTCCGTTAGCGAAGAATTGCACAACTTTATCACTTGTTATAGTCATTGTGCCTTTATCACGCTGGATGGTCCTATCAAAGTGATGAACAAAGGCATCATCCTCAATCTCCCACTGGATTAAACCATGATTCGGTCTTGGGGGATGTCTTTCATCACCACCCTTATCTGTGGTTAGGTCTTCTTCGATTGATGCCGGTTCTCCGCAACTAGCAAAGGATATCACGAGCATCAAAACTATACTCAAAATTGTCATTAACTTTATTGTATTCTTCATATCGTTCTTTCTTCCATTTTTGTTTATTGGGTTAGATGGAAAGATTGGTTTTTGGTTTACATTTTGACTCATTTTCCCCGTCGGTTATTCAAACCATAATCATACACCTTTTTCGCCAACTCCCTCATTTCCATGTCTCCCGAGATGTGCGACCAGTAGAGTATCGAGATAGCAACTTCCGGATAGTTAACCGGTTTGTATTTACCCCGCCATTTCTCCTGTCCTTTTCCGGTACGGGTATTATCTTCAACTGAGATTTCACCGGTAGGCAATATGTATTCCAACTCGTATTCCTAACCCTTTTTCATCCGGGTTAGTATCTCATCTTTTGTTGGTACATCCACGATTTCATACAGATATAGGTAAGACATAAACTGTAGGTTCACTGACTGATACGATGAGTCGAACCCACCTTTCTCCAGAAAGACCCCTTCATCAGTCTGCATGGCAATCCCCTCATCAATAAAAGACTTGCCAAAACTGATCAATCTCTCATCACCAAGCATATCCCCAATATTATAATAGATTATACCCAATCCTGTCAACTGGTTCGCCGACTCTTCTATACCGTGCATATCCCGCTTCAGTTGCTCGGAGTCTTTAATCCAGTATGCGATATTGGCTATCTTATCGGCATTTTCCCGAAACTCACTCATGTATTTCTCTTTGAGATTTTCATTGGTATTGTATTTGATATCCAGATAGCTAATCGATACAGCGAATAGGAAGCGGAAAGCGTGAGCTATAGATGAGGATTTGAACTCACCGTTTCTATACTCCTTCTCGAAGCCATACCATATTGCATCCATACCTTTTCTGATATGCTTCTCCTGCCCTGTTCCTATCCCATGAGCGATGGCATTCCAGCATAATACCTGGTCGATGAGATGAAACACATGGGAACGCTGGTTATGGATGGAGCATCCGTTTTCATCAATCGCATCATCCCTATAGAAATGCGAATTAAACTTTAGGAAATATGGGTCTTGATAGACGGTTTTAGCCATATTCTCTGTAAAGGCGGGACTACTTAATAGTAGTATTGAAAAGGTAATTAATATTAATACTCTTTTTAACATAAACCATTCCTTCTCCAAATTTAGACGAATACATTGTCATCCAGTTTACATTAAAAGAATTCATCCAGCATGATATAGAATTCCACCTTGTCCCAATCTGGTTTATCAATGCCGTATGAACGGAGCATGTCTTTAACATAACTCTCCCCACAGTTAAACTTCAGACTGCGTAAAGCGAGGGCAATATCCTGGTAAGGGTCGGCTATCCCTGCTCTCCCCCAATCGATAAATCCGCTTATCCTTTCCCCATCTATAATGACATTAGGCATACAATAGTCACCATGAGTAAACACCATGTCCTCCTTACCGCTTATAGAAGACATCCTGGATATGAGCTTATCGAAGAGTTGACCTGCACTCATCCTGCTATATTCATCTAAAAACTCGTCCTCCTTAACCATTCCAAGCCTTATCCGTTTCTCTGCTTCTTTCACTACCACCTTAAGGCGTTTATCGAATGGGCAATCGTCTATCCTAACCTGATGTATCCTATTCATACCCCTAGCAAACAGGTCAACCACCGTTGTTACCTCATTCTGGAAAGAGTTATGGTGGGAACTTTCGCCTTTAATCTCGGATAAGAGTAGGTATTTGTAATCATCCCACTCTTTATAGTAAAGCACATTAGGGACGGGGAGTTTCCCTGACAGCCATTCCAGGACATTTTTCTCCCGGGATAGTTTTTCAGGATGGCTGGCGTGGGCTATTTTAAGGTACTGATTTGGTTTACCGGTCTTATCTATCAGATGATATACATAATGGCCGGACATACCAACCATATTGGGTCTTATCCGTCGTTTCCCGATAATCTGTTTCAGCTCGACAGGTAGTAATCTAAAGTTAAACTCACGGCTCATAAAGGTTTAATATATACCGAGTTCCCATTGTATGTCTTCGCTGGCCATTTCTTTCGGGTTCCACGGCGGGTCGAAAGTCCATTCTATTCTCACATTATTGATGTTATCGTCTTTCTGTAGCTCTTTGGCTACATCATCCCTTATCTTCGGTCCTAATGGACACATCGGGCTGGTTAGTGTCATCTTAACATAGACATCGCCGTTCTCTTCCTGTCTTGCATCGTATATCAACCCTAAATCTACTATAGAAAAGCCAAGTTCCGGGTCGATAACAGGTCTAATCTTATCCAAAAGCTCTTCTTTGGTATACATATCTTAAATCCACTCCTTTATCTATCTCTAAGCATTTGCTCCAGGGTGTTCCATGATAGTAGTGCGCACTTAATCCTTACTGGGTACTGCTTTACACCCTGAAGTGTTTCCAAATCGGACAGTTCTTCGGGGAAGTCTGCCTCCTGTCCTCGAATTAGCATTCCTTTAAACTTATTAATAATCTCTTTAGCCTCGCTTATTGTCTTACCCTTGATTGCATCGGTCAGCATGGATGCGGAAGCCTGGCTTATAGAGCATCCTATCCCATTGAAGCTTATCTCTGATATGATATCGCCATCCAGCTTAGCGAACAGTTCAATCTCATCCCCGCATGACCGATTGACACCCCCTTCATGTAAGTCATGGTCTTCCATCTCACGCTTGTTTCTGGGGTTTTTATAATGCTCAAGTATTATCTCACGGTATAATTCATCATCAAAATCCAACGAAAACCTCCCTCACTTTGTCTAAAGCTATAATCAATTTATCGATTTCATCTTTGGTATTGTAAAAGTAAAAAGAAGCCCTACTAGTTCCAGCGATACCTAAGAACCTCATCAGCGGTTGACAGCAGTGATGTCCTACCCTTACCGCTATGCCGTTCCTGTCCATAATCGTTCCCAGGTCGTGCGGGTGGACATTCCCTAAGTTGAAGCTGAATATGCCGCCTTTCTTACGATAATCCTTCGAACCGTAAACGGTAAGGTCGTCAATCTCTGATGTCTTTTCCAGGGCATATCTGGTAAGCTGGACTTCGTGCTCCCTGATATTGTCCATGCCCACTTCGTTTAGATAGTCTATCGATCTTCCGTAGCCGATTATGCCTGCGATGTTCGGGGTTCCTCCTTCAAACTTGGCTGGCAGTTCGGCATATGTCGCTTTGTCCTTCCATACCTGAAGTATCATATCCCCACCACCATGAAACGGGGGCATTCCTTCGAGTACCTCTTCCTTACCATAAAGGACACCCAACCCGGTTGGACCGCACATCTTATGAGCAGAGAAGGCGAGGAAGTCACAATCCAGCTCCGACACATCTACCGGATGATGTGATACCAGCTGTGCCCCATCCACCAGGACTTTCGCTCCTTTCAGGTGTGCTGCCTGTATGATGGGTTTAAGGTCAGTCAAGACACCGGTCACATTGGACATACCGGTAACAGCTACTAGCTTTGTCTTTTCTGTAAACATATCACCGATGTTGGATAGGTCGAAAGTGACATCAGACTTGTTAATCGGTATGAACTTGAGCTTAGCCCCTTTCTCCTGTGCGAGTATCTGCCATGGGATTAGGTTTGAGTGGTGCTCCATCTCGCTTAGTAGTATCTCATCACCCTCTGATATATACTTACGACCCCAGGAATATGCTACAAGGTTTATGGACTCGGTCGATCCACGGGTGAAGATGACCTCATGCGTTTTGGGAGCATTAATCAGTTTAGCTACTTTCTCCCTGGTCTGGTCGACTTCCTCTGTTGCTTCCTGACTGAACTTATAAACCCCACGATGTATGTTCGCACCTAAATCTCTATAGAAATGTGCTTCGGCATCGATTACTGATTGAGGTTTTAACGATGTTGCTCCGCTATCAAGATAGACCAGGTCAAAACCGTTCATCTTTTTTTTCAATATGGGAAAGTCTTCCCGCACTTTTTTTATATCTAACATAATTAAATCCCTGTTACACTTTGATTTTTACTTATCTTTCCATGGCTTCACCATGTAATACTCGACGACATCTCCTTCTCCAAGGATATATCATCGAACTCAATCCCCAGCTTCCCGCTGAGTTCCCGAGTTACATATTCATATAAGCTGTCATGCCTCTTCAGTATGTCCATTTTATCGAGTATATCCTGATAATACCCTTTGACAATCATATTCACACCTTCATCTTCTGTTATGCCTCTCGTCTCCAGGTAGAACAGCTTATCCATGTCTACGCTACCCACAGTAGCCCCGTGAGAGCATTTCACATCATCTGCTATGATTTCCAGCTGTGGGATAGTCTCCACCTTGCTCCTCTCGCCCAGTAGCAGGTTATCGGACGACTGATGCCCATTACACTGCTGAGCGAGCTTCGGCATCTTGATGTTACCGATAAACAATACTCTGGAGCTATCCTGAAGCACTGACTTAGCCTTAAACTCACTATCAGTCTTCGGTGAGTAGTGACGGATTGTCACCTTATTACCGATGAACTGCTCAGCCTCGCTTCTGATTAACCCATTTACATTAACCTTTGCTCCCTTGCCGAGTAGTGTATGCTTATGCTCGCACATCGATGTCTTACCACCGGTTTGGATAAAGTTGTGATTAAGTCTCGCATCCTTCTCCATAACGAAAAACTTGTTATGGAAAGCCATCGACTGTTGATTGAAGTCCTGATAGGTCAACACATCAAGGTTAGAGCCTTCCTCAAGTATGCCTTTACTCATCCCTACAGACAATCCGGCTTCCTCATCCTTTGACCTGTATTCAATCATCAAGTCAGCCCTCGACCCTTCTTCCATGTGGAAGTAAATTTGCGGAAGTATAATACCCTTACCGCCTTCTACCTCTATCGTTATAGTAATAGGTTTATCCAAGATAACGAATTGCGGGACCTTTACAAACACCCCACAATTGAATAACGCTTCCGATAGAGCAAAGAAGAGGGTCTGGTCTGTTTCGCTACTGTAGACAGGGTCTCTGTTCTCTTCGATACGTCTTCGCACCTGTTTCATCCTCTGATAAAACCTATCAAGGACATCGGGCTGTTCTTTGATAAGCTCATCTAGAGTCTTCGCTATTACACCCTTCCCGGCGAGCTCCTGCTGGTGATTCGGGTTCTGGATGCTTATCTTCGGCTTCACCACAGTGTATTGTTTCATATCAATCTGAGACAGATTAATCCGCCTCCATGCCTCATCAGGCTTCCCCGGCATTTCGAATAACATAGCCTGCTCCAGGTTGTCCATACGGCTTTCCTGGAGGGACTTTGGCTCATCGAGGGTGCTTATCTCCTTAGCCAATATATTATAATTTAGTTCACTTATCCTTTTTCCTTCTATCACACGATTTATCATTAATAAACTCCTTTCTTCGGCTATCCTATCGTGCCTTCCATCTCTAATGCAATGAGTCGATTCAGTTCCACGGCGTATTCCATCGGTAACTCCTTGGTAAACTCTTCTATGAAGCCGTTTACAATCATGAGTTTAGCCTCATCTTCGCTCAATCCTCTACTCTGAAGATAGAATATCTCCTCATCGCTGATACGCCCTACTGTAGCCTCATGAGAGACACTGATATCCTCTTTCTCCATTATGTCCATGGTCGGGTAAGTATCCGACCTCGAGTTGTCGTCCAATAGCAAGGCATCACATTGAACATTAGACTTGATGCCCTTAGCTCCTTTGAAAGCCTTAACCATGCCACGATAGGAAGACCTGCCTCCGTCTTTCGAGATTGACTTTGAGGTTATGGATGAGGTAGTGTTCGGGGCAAAATGGAACATCTTGCTTCCCGCATCCTGAAGCTGATTCTCACCGGCATATGCTATGGAAAGCACCCTACCCCTCGCCCCAGGCTCCATCAGGAAGACCGATGGATACTTCATCGTAACCTGAGAGCCTAAGTTGCCGTCCATCCATTCCACGAAACCGTTACGGAAAGCCTTAGCCCTTTGTGTTACCAGGTTATACACATTCGTCGACCAATTCTGTATCGTTGTGTAGCGAATATGCGCATCCTCCATAGCGATTAGCTCAATCACGCCGGTATGCAGTGAGTATGTAGTCCAGATTGGAGCGGTGCATCCCTCTATGTAATGGACTGATGCACCCTTATCGGCTATGATGAGTGTCCGCTCAAACTGACCGATGTTCTCAGCGTTTATCCGGAAGTAAGCCTGAAGCGGTATGTCCACCTTGACCCCCGGTGGGACATAGATGAAGCTACCACCAGACCATACAGCAGAGTTGAGGGCGGCGAATTTGTTGTCTCCAGGCGGAACGACCGTGGAAAAGTACTTGCGAAAGAGCTCAGGATGCTCTCTTAAGCCGGAGTCTATGTCCAGGAAGATGACGCCTTTCTTGGATAGTTCCTCCTTTATGCTGTGATAGACCACCTCGGACTCATACTGGGCAGACACCCCAGCAAGGAATTTCCTCTCAGCTTCCGGTATGCCCAGCTTGTCGAAGGTTGCCTTCACCTTCTCCGGTACATCCTCCCACTCATTGAGCATCTTGTCACTAGCTCGTGCGTAGAAGTAAATCCTATCGTATTCTATGTTATCAAGAATGTCGAAATTAGCCCAGTTGGGAGTCGGCTTTGCTTTGAAGATTTCATAAGCCTTAAGTCTGTAATCGAGCATCCATTCGGGCTCACCCTTAATTTTAGATATCTCCTTGATTACATCCTCATTCAGACCCCGCTTTGAGCTGGCGAGGTAGTCTTGTGGGTCTGAAAAGCCGTACTGCTCCCTATAGTTCTCGTTTATTTTGGATATATCGACATTCTTCTCTCTTGTGCCTTTTTCTTTATCAGACATTGAATCCTCTCTTTATAAATTTTTCGTTAATCCTTATTCATCCTTTAGGACAGAATCGAAGCCTTCATCCTCAATCCTGTCACTAAGTTCCACACCACCGGACTTCGTTATCCTACCGTCTTTCACTATATGGACTTTATGAGGATTGAGGTAGTTCAGAACTCGACTATAGTGGGTGATGATTAAAGCACCGTTCTGGTCGGTTATCTTGCTATTCACATTCTCGAAGACCAGCTTCAATGCGTCCACATCAAGACCGGAGTCCGTCTCATCAAGTATGGACAGCTTCGGCTTGAGCAAGTTCATCTGAAGTATCTCATGCCGTTTCTTCTCACCACCAGAGAAACCCTCATTCAAAGAACGCTTAAGGAAGCTCCTCGGCACCTTAAGCTCCTCCATAGCCTGGTTTAGTTCTCTGCGGAATTGCTTAATCGGCATGTTTCCTTCATTAACCGATTTCATAATGGCACGAAGGAAGCTACCTACCGGCAAACCTGATATCGCTGTAGGATACTGGAATGCGAGGAAAAGCCCCCTCTTCGCCTTCTCATCCGGGGGTAAATCGGTTATGTCCTCCCCTAAAAAGAAAATCCTACCCCTCGTTATCTTGTAGTTGGGATGACCCATCAGGGCATTTGCCAGGGTAGATTTACCAGAACCATTCGTACCCATCAGCACATGCACCTCACCCTTGTTCATGACAAGGTTTACACCTTTGAGTATCTCTTTCATCTCTTCTTTACCCTCTTCCTTAACGGAAACGAAGAGGTTTTTAACTTCGAGTAGGTGTTCTGTATTACTCATATAAAATAAATCCTCCTATTGAAACATCACTTCTATTTAATCTATTCTGAATTGTCAGCTGTTTTCAAGACCAGCTCTTTCAGAGTTATACTTTCAAAAATCTTGTTAATCTCGCTATCTATGAAGACCATAGAGTCTTTAGCTGGGCAATCAGCACGCTGGATACAGCCTTCATCATCATTCAAGCAGGTAACAATACTTGATTTCCCGTCCAGTGTCTGGATGAGCATCTTAAGAGTTATGTCTGCTGTATCCTTAACCAGGGTATAACCACCCTTTGAACCCTGTGTTGACTCCACAATACCATCTCTAGCCAATATCTTGAGTATCTTGGAAACGGTGGGCAGTGGCATATTGTACTTAATCGAGATCTCCCTCGCACTCATCTTTTCAGCTGGTTTCTGCTTTGATAAGTAAGTCAGGAGTAAAATTGAGTACTCAACCATCCGTGACATCTTTACCATAATCTCTATCCTAAATCTTTCCTATAACTCAATGACATTAGTTAATGCCATAAGAAAATTAGTACCGTTTTAGTACTATTTATGTACAATATAAGACAAAACCAGTACAAAATGAAATTTAAATGCCATACTAAGAATTAATTGTTACTAACAAATTATTGATTTATACTCCATTACTTTTTTTGGTAATGGATATTTATAGTGATTAATATATCGTCATAATTCGACAGGCTCAGCAACTGGAAAGTCGAAATAAGCGAACCATTCTGGATAGGGAATACAAGATGCTTCGACTACTGCTCGATAAAAATCGAGAAGAACTTAACATTCGTTACATATTAATCAATTTTTGTATCATATTCACTTTTTATATAAAATTTTATTAATTAGTTTTAATTTTTATCCAATAATATTTATCAAAATCTATAAATTGTTAATATATTATTAAGAAGGGATAATATAGGATTGATTTTTCCATAATCGGTACTTATAATACCATTTATGCTCCTGTTAAATCATTCCGTAGAAATAAAACCCTTTAGAGAAATTTTAAATGAGGTGAAAATAAAATTATGAAACTTATTAAAAATGTTATTTTGTTAGTTTTATTTATCGTCGTATCTGTTTCTGCTATGATGATGTGTACAGGTGGCGGAGCTAGCTTCGCAACCGGTGAGTTCGTACCATTCGAGTATCCGGTACCAGACGGCATGATCACAGATGAGGCAGAGAAAGAAGCGATGATACAAGCTAAAATCGAGAACCTAGAAGCAACCAATGCTATATACTGGGGTAAACTACCAGCAAATCCAGACACCCTAACCCAAGGCTTCCAATCTATATGGGGATTCATCAGAACATACTACCCCGCTTTCAAAGGAATAGTTAAGACAGAAGACAACCCAGACGGTATCGATTGGGATGATTATGGTGACAGAGGTTACGAAGATGTCCAGTATATCCAAAACTACGGAGACTATGCCCGAATCCTAACCTGGATGGGCTGGCTACTGAAAGAAGGTCACACCAGTATATCTACACTTAGATTGAGAGGTGGAAACGGGAGAACACCATTCAGAGAGAACGTTCCTATGTTTAATGCTGGTAAGATAAGCCGTATTGGGGCTTGCTATACTGTAACAGAAAATGATGAGCTCGTAATCATGCAGATACTCAACGAAAATAACCCTTATGACTTCAAAATCGGTGATGAAATCGTCGGCTTCAATGGTATACCATGGGAAGAATGGCTAGAACATCTAATTAACTCTAATCTACCTATTTACGGTTCACCCGCATCCTCTGATGAAGCTATCAGACATAACCTGCTAAGAAGCGGTATGGCTAATGTCAACCTCTTTGAAAAAATCAACATCAAACGATATGGTAGTGATGAAGTAGAAACACTCGATATTGTATATACACCTTTTGACCTGGGTGAATATGACCCATGCTCGGAGTATATAGGTGAAGTACCGGGAGTTAAAAGACCGAAGACTTCCATCTACTACGGGTTAGGTGATGTTGCAACCTATGGTAAGATTACCGATGAGAACATCGGATACATGTATATAACTGAATGTCCATCAGGCTTTGATGAGTTTGAAGACCCGGCTCTTTGGAACCCATACAAGACAGAATGGTCAAGAGAGTTCAATAGAATCATCGTTGAACTTATGGAAGACACAGACGGGCTTATACTGGACTTTAGATACAACATCGGTGGTAGGAATGAAACCTTCTACCTGGGCTTGTCTAAGCTAATAGATTCTTCCGAAGATAAATACATATTCACAATGCTGGCAAGAGACTCAGCAGACCCAGACATACTAGCTTTAGAACCGGCTGGTACACTCGAATCTCCACTTATCGCCGATGATAAGTCATACGATAAGCCAATCGTTGTATTAACCGGTCCTGACTGTATCTCAGCATGTGACTTCATGATGGCTTTCTTTGACCTATATCCGGAACACTTTACCATAATCGGTAAGGGTAACAACGGCTCATTCACCGGTGTAGCCGCTGATGAATATGATTTGGGCGAAGACAAAGTGTATCAATATATACCAAGACAGGCTGGTGCTTACTTCGTAGACGATGAAAAGGATGGTGAAGAGGATGAAGAGTCTAAGAAAGACTACGAACTGTTAATAAGAAGAAACTTTGTTAAAGAAGAGAACTTCATCTGGCAGACCAAAGAATCCATCGCAAAAGGCGAGGATAGAGTAAGACAAAAAGCCATAGAGATAATCAAAGCTAATCAATAACAATGTCTTATAACTAACAAACATCTTAATACACAACCGGCGGGATATCCCGTCGGTTGTCTTCGTCAATCGCTCTATAAAGCCTAATTAATCTCCAGGAATGGGAAACTTAATTGTGAATACAGGATAAGGCTCCTTCTCTAATTCAATAGTCCCGTCTAACTGCTCCACGAGGGCAGATATCAATCGTAAGCCCAGTGTCTTGGGATTATCCAAACCTATTTCCTCCGGGAAAGACCCGCCTGTATTGGACATGATAAGGATGAATTGGTTCGATTCTTTATCCCTACTCAACTTTATGGTAAACTTCGCCTTATCACCTTCAGAAAAACCATATTTAATCGCATTAGTGGCAATCTCGTTGATGACCAATCCCAATGGAACGGTGGTCTTGGTGCTTAGGGTGATATCCTCCACATCGATATCTATCTCTATGGGTTTTGCGGTGAATGAGGTGAAGACAGTGTTCAGCAGACTCTGGATATAGTCATGAATACTTATTCCCGATATTACATTATCCTGATACAGCTTTTCATGGACTAATCGGATGGCGTCTATCTGGTGTCTTATGTCTGACAGGTCTATTTCTTCGCTAAGCTCCATGTTCTTTAGATTGATAAGAGAGACAATCATCATCAGGTTATTCTTTACCCTATGGTTCAGCTCTTTCATAAGGAAGTCTTTCTCTTCTATAATATGTTCTAGCCGTTGCTTGTTATGGCGGTGTTTGGTTATATTCTGTCCGGACTCTACTACACCCATCACTTTCTCTCCATCCTTTATAGGATTGGCATGAATAAGCCATATGGTACCATCAGGAGTCATAACCTCCTCTTCCTGCTTCTCACCAGTATCAAAAGCCTTGATTACCGGACATCCCTCGCATGGAGTGCCTCTCTGATGCCACATTTCATAGCAATGCATCCCGATAGCCTCTTCCACAGTCTTATTTACCGAAGCCGCCGCTCCTTCGTTCAGCCACTTTATCTCTAAGCTACTATTTTCATAGAAAGCGACTATTTCTGTAATCGAATTGAGTATTGCTTCCTTTTCTTTCTCGGAGCTATAAAGCTTTTCTTCTGCTTCTTTCTTTTCTGTTATATCAGTTGCTGCTCCGTATAGATAGCGTTTACCTTTTAATCGGAAAGCTACCGTATTGAGCATAACAGGTATTAATGTTCCATCCTTTCTCATATGCTGTGTTTCGAAAGTAAATACCTCGTTGTCGGGTTTGTCTTTCCAGAACTCGATTAACACATCCCGGGGATAGTTCGGGTCTATATAGTCTATATCAAGGTTGAGTAACTCTCTTCGGGTTCTTCCCAGCATCTTGCATGCGGTTAGATTTGCTTCCAGGATATCGCCATCTTCGGATATAAGGTATATAGCTTCGGTGGCTACGTTGAACAGAGTGCGGTATTTAAGTTCCCTTTCGACTATCTTTTCGTCGACTTTTATCCTTTCGGTGATGTCTCTTAGATTAAGGACAATACCGATGAAATCCCCTTTTTCGTCATACATATACTTAGCCGAGTTCTCCCACCATCTCATACGACCGTCTTTATGCTTTGCCCGGAATGAAGCAACCGACTTCTCTACTTTATTCCTGATATTGCTTTCTACCTTGTGTTTAAGTCTCTCTACATCATCAGGGTAAACCAGGTCAAACAAAATCGTCCCGTTTTTAAAGTCTTCCATGTTATATCCGGACAAATAGTCGGAGGACGGGCTTATATACAATGGTTTGAAGTCTCTATCTACATAAGCGATGATATCGGTGGAGTTTTCAGCCAGCAGGCGGTACTTCTCCTCACTTTCTTTAAGCATTTCTTCTAAATCCTTACGTTCTGTTATATCCCTACCTACGGACTGAATTTCGATAAGTTCCCCCTTATCATCATAAAATCCGCGATTGATAAACTGCATCCAGCGTATATTCCCTTCTTTATCATATACTCGGTTCTCTATAAACACGATGGGTTCGTCCGGCGTCATCTGGTCAACCTTTTCCATGATGTATGGCAGGTCTTCTTCTACTGCTACCTGGTACCATTTAAAGCCAACGAGATCTTCCTCACTCTTGCCGAAATATTTGCAGTATACATCATTAACAAATACAAAGGTCCCGTCTGGTTTAAATCGGCTGATGACTTCGGTCTGGTCTTCTACTACGCTTCGGTACTTA
Organism: uncultured Spirochaetia bacterium; assembly: GCA_964447635.1. Lineage (GTDB taxonomy): Bacteria > Spirochaetota > UBA6919 > CAYUUC01 > CAYUUC01 > CAYUUC01. Next base: position 3,239 of record CAYUUC010000005.1, on the reverse strand, counting down.
TCCTCGCTTTCCTTGAGTGCCATTTCCGCCTTAACTCTCTCTGTGGTTACCTCGGTATAGGTAATCATACCGCCAATCTCACCATCGATAGTATACCACGGTCTGCATTCCCATCGATTATATGTAATGCTTCCATCTTCTCTCACAAAGAAATCGTTATCGTTTCTAAGGACTTCACCTTTCAATACTCTACGGTGTATCTCCCGCCATCTTTCCGGTATCTCGGGCAATACTTCATAATGAGGTTTCCCGACGATGTCTTTGTCCTTCACTCCGTAATCGTCTAGATAACGGTCGCTGGCGATGATGTAATGCAAGTCTTTATCATAAACAGCGATAGCATTCGGGTCATACTTAAGGATGTATCGGAAGCGTTCATTATTTTCCATTAACTTATTTTCAAGCTCTTTCCGGTCGGTTATGTCCCTGGTATTTAATATAGTGAAGATGTAGTCTTCCATAATTTTTTTTGATATCATTGTTTCCAGCCATCGATAATAACCGTCCTTATGCTTTTGCCTATAGATATATGTAATGGGTTCTGTGGTTTTGGTCTTAATACGCTTATTCATCATTTTTATGATATACGGTTTATCTTCAGGGTGTATAAGGTCGAGGTGGTTTAGATTGAGGAATTCATCCTGAGTATAACCTAGTATCTTTTCAATCGCCGGGCTGATATAGACTATTCTGTAATTCTTGAACATGGTTATCAAATCGGTGGAGTTTTCAGCCAGCAGGCGGTACTTCTCCTCACTTTCTTTAAGTTTATCTTCTAGCTTCTTCTGTGTGGTGATATCCCTTACTACCCCTACAGTCCGGTAATGTTCGCTCTGCTCGTTATTAACGGGGAAGTTGCGTGACCATATCCACTTTACCTTACCATCAGGACATATTATGCGGTATTTAAGATTAAGGAAGACCCCCTCCTCATGTTCCATCCTTACCGCTTCATCAAAGGCTCGCTTATCATCAGGATGGATAGAGTAAGTGAATGCAGAGGAGTCATCATAGACATCCTGTATAGCTTGCTCCCATATCTGTTCATAAGCCTTGTTAATGTATAGGAACTTGTCTTTAGCCGGGTCATAAACATATATGACTTCATTGATATTATCTGCAATTTGCTGGAATTTCTCTTCGCTTTCCTTGAGTGCTTGTTCGGCTTGTTTCAATTCGGTTATGTCCCGTGCTATTCCACATATACCGATGATGTTCCCTTGAGGTTCTCTTAACGGGACTTTGATGGTATGGAAGGTATGTAAAACGCCATTTACCGGTTTGGATGGGAATTCTTCGATGGTTTCCCCTTTTAATACCTGTTTATCCATTTCTATAACATGTTCCCCCCCTTCTTCACCAAACAGGTCGATATCAGTTTTATTAATGATATCATGTGCTTTCATGTTGAATAGGTTTTCCATGGCGGGATTAACTTTTATGTATTTAAGGTCTTTATCTTTTATAAAGATGGAGTCCCTAGCTGTTTCAAATAGAGCTCTTAATTGTTCTTCGCTCTCTTTCAGCGCTTCTTCTGCCTGCTTTCTTACGGTGATATCGTTTATTACAGCAATAGCGTATTTAGGATTCCCATCCTTATATCGAACCACAGTAGAGAATAGGTTTATCCATACCACATCCCCGTTCTTACGGATAAATCTCTTTTCTATGTTGTATGTATCTAACTCATTGTTCGCTATCTTTTTGATTATTTCCATTTCCGAATTCAAATCATCCGGATGGGTTATATCCTTGAAATTCATCTTTAGCAGTTCTTCTTTGGAATAATCTACGATATCACAGAATTTCTGGTTAGCATCGATAAAATCGCCTGATGGGTATACCTGGGAAAGACCGATGGCGGCTTGTTCATACACTGTACGGAAGCGTTCCTCGCTTGCTTTTAGTGCTTGTTCTGCCTGCTTCTGTCGGGTGATATCATTTATTACAGCAATAGCATATTTAGGATTCCCATGCTTATCCCTTACAATGTTTGAATAAAGATTTATCCATAAAATCCTGCCATCTTTATGTATATATCTTTTTTTGATGGTAAAACTGTCTTTCACCCCATCCATCACCTGTTTAACATTCTCTAAGTCCAGATGTAAATCATCCGGATGGGTTATGTCTTTAAAGTTCAATTGTAGCATTTCCTCTTTGGAATAACCTACAATATCACAGAATTTTTGGTTCAGTTCGATAAAACTTCCATCAGGTCTTACCTGTGCGATGCCTACAGCGGCTTGTTCATACACTGTACGGAAGCGTTCCTCGCTTGCTTTTGTCTTCTGATGAGCCTCGAATAGTTCAAACGCCATATTGATAGACTCGATGAGAACAAATTCTCCGGAGTTCTTCAGGATATAACCATAGCGGGTGATGCCTTTAACTTTGTCTACCATTCGCTTTTCAGAATGATTAGTCAGGAATACGATGGGTATTTCATGGTCTTTAAGGATGGTTTCCGCCGTTTGTGTTCCATCCATCCTGCTAGTCCCGAGGTCTATATCCATAAGGATAAGGTCGATTCTCTGCTGGTTTACTGTATCAATGGCTTTCTTTCCATTATGAGCTGTGACCACATCAAAACCATACTTCTGCAGAGTCATAGCTTCATCCATGGCGATGATTTTTTCATCCTCCACCAGCATTATGACTTTCTTACGGTCGCCTGCTTTGCTATCAGGCTCATTTCTATCAATCATGGACTATATCCCCAGTTTAATTTATAATATTTCCATATATAGTTAGTAGAAATCGTATTCTTTCATTATAAGTTTAGATTAATATTAATATATATATTTTACATTGTATGAAACTAAATTAGTAAATGACAAATATATAAATACCAAACTATATTTAAATATAACAACATTACCAACAAAACACAAAAACTAACTTTAGTTATATATTAATTTATTTTGGTTAAGTTTTAAAACACAGAGATTAGTATACACACAAATCTATATTCAGGAAAGCATAAACAGACATGCAACTATTTTAAAACAGCTAAAAAATAATCGATGCTTATTTTGGAATCTGCTTTGACTAAACAAAATTATTTATTTGGTTATATTTTACTCAAACCGGCAGAGTTGGGATGTTTCTATTTCAATTATAGAGACATCTTATGGGCTGTCTATAATTCGTTTCGGACTGTCTAGAAGTAATTATAAATAAGACCAGTAGTGAGCGGTATGAAAATTGCTAATGTGTTCTTCTTTTCTGGAAAAGAA
>CAYUUC010000004.1:32702-39006 GCA_964447635.1 uncultured Spirochaetia bacterium | reverse complement strand
TAAACAATTTTCAACATATAACAGATATATTAAGGAATTATCCTAACTTGTATTTGTAATATCTTCTTATATTGTTTAGAATAGGTTAGATGAAAAAGACAAGCTCTTTTCTATATTTATTTTGGTTTTTTGGTTTAAGAAAAATTTTAACATTAAAAAAAGGGATTATAACTTTGATAATATTAATATTATTTATATATTTATATTATTGCATAGCATAATTAATCATAATTCAATGAATTAATGGTAAAAATCAATAACCAGAGTATATAAAGTATTAATAAACTTATTGATAAAGATCTTTGGTAATGATATAACCAAACCAATTGACAAAAAGGGGATTAACATGAAACACAAATTATCTATCTTATTAACTTTATTAATAGCACTGGCATTCATCGCATGTCCTACTGGACCAGACGGAGGTGATAGCGGTGACGGAGGGGATAGTGGCGACAGTGGTGATGCTGGTGGAACAGAGTGGGTCGAGTATAAGATAACCGGCTCTAGCACAGGTGAAGACGACCAATTTGGTATATCCGTCGATATAAACGGAAATGGGGAAACCATTGTGGTGGGTGCACCTTACTATAAACCTCAATCACAAGCTCTTGGTGCTGTGTTTGTCTTCGAATGGAACGGTACAGATTGGGATGAGACCCTTATCGAACCATCAGACGGAGTTGCTGGTGACAAGTTCGGTATCGATGTAGCCATCTCCGATGACGGACAAACCATCATCGTGGGAGCATCGGGTCATGGTGATGGTGGTGCTGGATACCTCTATCAATTCGATGGGTCAACCTGGAATGAAACCACGTTTATACCTGACGAAACCTTCTCTTCACAATCCAATACAGGTAAAACCGTGGCTATTCAACCTACAGCAGAAGCTTTCATACTATCCAATTCGGGCGAATACGCTCCAGACTTACATGATGGTGTTATATACTTATTTGAAGATAACGGAATAGATTGGGATGAAACGAGAATTACCGCTCAGAACCCACAACAATCGGGGGACTACTTTGGAGAAAGTACAGCGATAACGGATGATGGTGAGAGAATAGCAGTCGGGGCATTCTATGCTGATGATAACGGAAACAATACAGGCAAGGTTTACATCCTGGACTGGAACGGCACGGATTGGGATGAAAGTACAGTCTACACATCAGACTATGAAGACGGGGACAGCTTCGGAGAAGCCATGGACATGTCTTCGGACGGAAACACCTTCGCAGCAGGAGCTAAAGGTGTCGGTGTTACTCCACTAACCGATGACTTCTACGGAGCGATATACATATTTAAATGGAACGATACAAACTGGAATGAAACCAAGATACAGGCTTCTGATAAACACAAATCGGCATACTTTGGAATAAGCGTATCGATGACTGATGATGGGGATAGCGTATTAGTCGGTTCTAATCAGAAAAATGTATTAGGAACAGACTCGGAAGTCGGTGGTGCTTATCTCTACCAATGGGACGGCTCAGAATGGATCGAGACCATATTTGAAGCATCAGACCCGTCAGTAAATGATAAATACGGGGGAGATGTAGCTATAGCAGGTGATGGAAACATTATAGCCATCGGATGCAAAAACGATGACGATAAAGGTGATGACTCAGGTTCTGTCTATGTCTATAAATGGGAATAGTTTTATCAATCCAAGTTTAGCGGGAATGGTATAAAAGGATAGTTATTTTAAGGATAGAAAAAAATATATCAAATAAACTGATAGAAGATTTTTATTTAAATCTCCATTCTAAAGAATATAAAGATTGTGATAATGTTTATCTATTAATAATTCAATACTTGATTTCTGGCTTATTTAATCATGCATAAAGTATTTATTCAGATGGAGGCTTTATAATAATTTTATAAGGAGTGCTCGATTTATTTGATATTGTATTTCTTCTTGAACTTCTCAATCCTTCCGGCAGAGTCTATTACCTTTGTCTGACCGGTAAAGAAGCCGTGACAATTAGAGCATATATCTACTTTTAATACCGGATATTCTTTTCCCTCGAACTCTTCGGTGTCTTTCCCTACTTTTGTACTACCGGATAAGAACTTGTTCCCGCAGGAGGTACAGTGTACCAATACTGTTTCATATTTTGGATGGGTTTTTGTCTTCATAAAAAATCATCTCCACTTAAATTTATTTGATTTTACATCGATTACATTAGCTGATAAATGTTCTATTTAATATAGAAAAATAATCTCTATTGGTCAAATTTCTTCCTATCGATTATATATAATTGATATTCTTGTGATATATTAAAACACCGGGTACGACAAAAAGCAATTGCTGGCTTAATTAGAAATGTCTAATCTACGAACCTAAGCTTAGCGGTAAAATGCCTGATACCGTCCTTAGGCTCGGTTTTCCTTATCACTTCCATCCCTTTGGCGGATTGGCGGTTCTCGTGAAGGTACTTTAGGGCTTTGATGATGACTTCGAAGTGTTCCCGATTGTACTTCCTACGCGGGATGGTTAACCTCATAAGGTCTAATGCCGGTCGGATGTTCTCTCCGGTGAGCGGGTCTCTACCCTTCAGGAAAGCTCCTATCTCAACCGCCCTGACTCCTGACTCCATGTAAAGATAGTTTACCAGAGCCTGTGCGGGGAACTTGTCCTCCGGGATTACCCCTTCATAGAACTTCCTGCCGTCAACGAAGATAGCATGACCTCCCACCGGCTTCACGATGGGGATGCCTTCCTTTATCAATCCTTCACCGAGGTACCTGACATAGCCTATCCTATCATGAAGGTAACCATAATCAGCAGACTCCCTCAACCCTTGAGATAGTGCTTCCATCATTAAACCGCTCATACCTCCGTAAGTCTTGAATCCTTCGAAGAGTATGTTAATGTTGGCGAATTCCTCATACAGGCTTTCATGCTTGGTTGCGATAAACCCGCCCATAGGGACTATGCCGTCCTTCTTGGAAGACATGTAACATCCGTCGGCATACTGGAACATCTCTCTTATAATATCTTTGATACTCTTATCCTTATAGCCTTCCTCACGCTCCTTTATGAAGTAGGCGTTCTCCGCATACCTCGCTACATCGAAGAATAAGAGCAAGTCATACTTAGAGGCGATGTCTGCCGTTTCCTTGATGGTCTTCATGGAGACAGGCTGACCACCACCGGAGTTGCAGGTCAGGGTCAGTAGTATATACGGGATATGTTTCCTAAGTTCGCCCATGCCATACTTCTGAGCGACGCCTTCAATGTAGTCACGAAGCTTCCTCGTATCGATATTCCCTTTGAATGGGTGTTCGATGTCAGGGTCTTTAGCTTCGTCTATGGTTAGGTCGACGGGATTTGCCCTTGCATAGAAGATGTTGCCTACGGTGGTGTCGAAGTGTGTATTGCCGGGGATGTTAACATCGGGATAGTATATGCCTTGATGGTCCATAACCTTATATACCTCAGCCTCCAGCTCCTTGCCGGCGTAGCTTTCTTCGTTGAATAGTCTGTGAATGTGTCTTTTTTTGTCAACCTCGACCATAGGAGTAATCAGTACAGCATCGATGACCCTTTCCGCTCCTCTACCCTGATGAGTAGGCAGAACATACTCGAAACCCAGCAGGTCTTTCACGGTGGATTTAAGCCTATAGTAGCTTTCTGCACCGGCATATGACTCGTCACCTTTTTCCATAGCTGACTTTTGCAGGTCGCTAACTACACCTGTTCCGCTATCCGTTAACAGGTCTATGCTTACATACTTAGCCGGCAGGTTGAATATGTTATATCCGCATTCGGCTAAGACTCTCATTCTCATTTCTTTGGGTATTGAGGATGTTCTTTTAACAGCGGCAGGGATGTATAATGGGATTTTGTAATATGAGTCTCTGTCGCCTTTTAGAAAATCCGGTAGCATATCTGACATGGTTATCTCCTCGAGTTTAAATTTTATTTAGATTTATTATTATGTTAAATATTTGTTATCTTATCTTAGTATATATTATAATAAAAACTTTGCAAAGGAAGAGATATCATGGATAAAGTTGGATTTTCTCCTGAAGACAGGAAGGTAATAAGACATATTAAATCTGTTGCTGACAGGAATAATGGAGTCTCATTAAAAAATATCTCCAAAAATACCGAATTAAATTTAGTTAAAATCGAAAAAAGTATAGATAACTTAAGCCGGATTTACTCCCTAGACCTCAAGGATGAGAAAGTATACCTGGCTAATTCACACATAGATAGAGCATTCCCACTGGAATTCAGTGAGGAACTGAGATACCTTAACTCAAAGACATATTACGAGGAATCCGTAGACTCAACGAATTCAATCCTGAAAAAGCTCGCTGTAGACAATAACATCGACACCGGGACAATTATCGTCGCAGAACACCAGACCAAAGGCAGAGGACAAACCGGCAAGTCATGGTTCGATTTGGAATTCGCATCTATCATTATGTCTTGCTTCTTGAAACTTGATATAAATATAGACATGGTTCAGATTATCCCTATTACAGTAGGTCTTGCTCTCGCAGAGACCATAAACAAGCACTGTGCAGTCGAATCGGAAATCAAGTGGCCCAACGATATACTAATCAACAATAGGAAGGTCGCCGGGGTACTTCTGGAAGGCTCTATCATGCAAAACAAGCTGGAATACGCCATCATAGGAATCGGAATCAATGTTAACTATCAGGAAAACCAATTCCCATCTGATTTGAAGAATAAGTCAACCAGCTTAAGAATCGAAACCAACAGAATCAATAACCGACTCAATATACTGAATGAACTCATCGAAAACCTTGACCAGTATATCTATACACTAATGAACGGTGAAAACCAGCTTATAGCAAACAGAGCCAATAAGCTACTACACCACAGAGGGAATGTAGTCCTATATAAAGGTGACAAATACATCATCGACTCCATCAATCCATCCGGCAAACTACTCCTGACCGGATTAAATGATGGAAATAGGATAGAAATCAACTCTTCGGGGGATATCGAATATGCTTATGGCTATTGATGTTGGTAATACCAACATAAAGGTTGGTGTGGTAGAAACAGAAACCGAAGGCGACGAGTTTAATATGCTAGCCGGCTTCAGACTAACCACATCGGAGAACTACACTTCAGACGAACTCGGAATCAGAGTCAAGGCTATACTTAGAGACAACATCAACCGGATTAACCCGTATAAAATGAACGCTATCATCTGTTCCAGTGTAGTTCCCAGCCTTAACCACACCATAACCAATATGGCATCCCGCTATCTGGGACACATCCCATACTTTGTTACCCATAAGACCGAACTGGGGATGAACATATCATACCAGAATCCGGCGGAGATTGGTGCAGACAGGCTGGTCAATGCGGTCGCTGTCAATGAGTTATACGGAGCACCCGCTATCGTTATCGATTTCGGAACTGCTACCACTTTTTGCGCACTCAGTAAGGAAAAGGGTTATCTTGGCGGGCTTATCTCTCCTGGAGTACTAATAAGCCTCGATGCTCTGTCCAAGAAGGCGGCAAAGTTACCACAGGTCGAGCTTATCAAGCCGGACAAGGTCATCGGGGATTCTACACGTATGGCGATGATAAGCGGGGCTTACTACTCGGCTATTGGCGGTATAGAAAAGATATGCTCCCGGATAAAAGAAGAAATGAACGAAGACAACATTAAGGTCATTGCTACCGGAGGACTTGCTAACTTCCTATCCAAAGAAACCAAGCTGTTTGACTATGTAGACCCGTTACTAACACTAAAAGGAATACTGAAGATATACCATATGAATAGAAAAAAATTCCCCAATACTTCATCCGAAAACGGAATTAAGAGTGTTTAATCTATTTTATGGAGAACTCATGAAGAATAGTCAGTTTAGTTTAATCGTTATATTAATCCTTATCGATATCATGCTAGCCATATCCTGTTCCACTAACGATGAAACCAGATCACCCTCACCATACCAATGGGTAAACCTCCACATAGATGGTGAAGAGCAGATAAAGCCATCAGCAAGGTCGGGACATGTAACATCACCGCTGGGAGAACATCGATTACTCTTGTACGGCGGGTTAACCTATAACGAGGAGAAGAGCGAAGAGCAAGGCAAAGACATCTACACCTACGCTGGCGAGACATGGGAATACGATGCACAGGACGGTCTATGGGCAGACTATACGATAAGACCAACCGGGAAAGACGAAGCGGTCTTCTTCGGGAAAGACGAAGCGGTCTTCTTCGGGAAAGACGAAGCGGTCTTCTTCGGGGAAGACGAAGCGGTCTTCTTCGGGAAAGACGAAGCGGTCTTCTTCGGG
>CAYUUC010000004.1:0-32602 GCA_964447635.1 uncultured Spirochaetia bacterium | reverse complement strand
AAGACGAAGCGGTCTTCTTCGGGAAAACAAAGCAGAAAGACAAAAACCCACCGGTCAGGATAAGGACTTCCATGGATAAGATAAACTCCAACACAACAGTGATGTTCGGCGGGGTGGACGTTTCCAGCGGAGCTTATCTTAATGATACATGGCTCTACGATGGTGTGAAGCATCGCTGGGAAGAGGTGACAGATGAAAGCAGGCTTACCCCTCCATCCAGAGCCGACCACCGCTTGGTATACCTTCAGGAAGGGAAATCCCTCCTATACGGCGGCTTCTTCATGAAAAACGAGCAGGCTGTGGTATATCCGGACTTATGGATATACGACATAGACACAGGGCAATGGTCACAAATAGAAACGGAAGGCGAAACACCCCCTGTCCGCATGCTACACTCCATGACCAACATCGGTGAAGGACGGGTCTTGGTTGTAGGAGGGATACAGATGGAACGGGCGACCAACGATGCCTGGGTATATGATTATCCGTCTAATACATGGTTAGAGATAGACATAGAAGGGGAGAAGCCGGTAGAGAGGCTGGGTCAGGATATAACCTATATTGGAAAAGGGAAAGCAGTCATGTTTGGCGGGTACTTCATCCTGGAAGGGATATACCTATTCCCTGATTCACTGTGGGTTCTGGACATAGAACAGGCGATATGGACAGAGTATGAAAGCAATACCTCTAATCAACCCCGAGGCAGACGGGACTTAAGCCTAGATAGACTGTCCGACGGAGGGATAGTGATGTTTGGTGGTGGCTATAAGACAGTAGAGGAGAGATGGTTCTTCCTTAACGATATGTGGGGGCTATTACCTGGCGAGTAGACTTACTGCACAGGGATTTTGAACCAGAATGTAGAGCCTTCACCGTAAACGCTTTCTACGCCCATCTCACCCTTATGCAGCTCGATTAGCTTCTTACAGATGGATAAGCCCAAACCAGTGCCTTTCTCACCCATGGTGCCTTTTTTACGCGTTTTACCGAACTTCTCAAACAGGTGTTCTATCTCATCAGCTTTGATGCCGATTCCAGTATCTTTAACGGAGAGTATCAGCGAACCCTTATCAATAGAAACTTTAATTTCTATAGACCCGCCTTCGTTGGTGAACTTGACTGCATTACCAACCAGATTGTTTATGACCTGTTGTATCTTCAGGCTATCAATCTTGACCAGTCTAAGTTCATCCAGTCCGTGGACAGATATCTCTATGCCTTTGTTTTTGGTCAGCTCTTCCATACTTGCCACGCTCTTCTCCACCAGTGAGTTGATATCGGCGTGCTCCTGCTCTAACTTCATGTGACCGGTCTCCACCCGGGTTATGTCCAGGATGTCACTTACCAGGGAAAGCTGGAACTCGGCACTCTCCACTATCTTTTCGATGAGGTTTCTCTGTTGTGGGGTTGGTGTGTACTTCTTGTTGCGTAATAGTAGCTGGGCGAGACCCATAATCTGACTTATGGGGCTTCTAAGGTCGTGGCTGGCGATAGATATGTATTCTGTTTTAAGCTGGTTCAGTTCGGATAGCTCCTGGTTCTTAATCTCGAGCAAGGCATTAGCTTCTTCCAGTTGCATGTTTTTGAGTTTGGAGTCTGCGAGTAGGCTTTCTATCATGGTTTCGTAACGCCTTGTTTCTGATAAGTCCTGTCCCACGAAGATGAGAACTCGTTTCCTATACGGGGTTCGTTCTTTAGTTATGCTCCATCTGAACGGTTGTTCCAGCTGGTTATCCTTGGTCAATATGATTTCTGGATGGAATATCTTGGAATCTGACTCGATGAAGATTCTCAGAGTTTGCTCCACGCTTTTGCGATATTCATCGTTGGGGAAAGCAAGTTCGAGGAAGTTCTTACCGAGGAGGTTATCAGGGGTGGAAAAGAACTTTGATACATAGTTGTTATGCCGTAGAACATTGAATTCAAAATCGGTAACCATTACGAAAGATTCGGTATTATCTAAGATAGTCGATATAAATTCCCTTTCCCTCGCCACTTTGTCTATGCTTTCTTTAAGCTTAAGCATAATATTCAATCTGGTCTTGACTTCGATAGTGATTATGGGGTATTTTATATATTCGTCAGCACCTTTATTCAGACTCTTAAGCATTATGTCTTCGGTTATGTTTTCTGGAAACATTAGAATGATGGGGATAGCCTTCATCGACTTACTCGACTTAATCTTGGAGATAAAGTCAATATCTTCATTTTCGACTAACTCATAGTCCATCATCACACAATCGGGATTGCTTTCCTTTATTATGTTTAAGCCTTTGGCTACATCCTTTGATTTAATAGGGATTAAACCTATGGACTCTATTATATCGGTTATGGTGGATGTATCTGTTTCTGGCTTTGTTAATATGATAATTTTAGACATATCCTTATCCTGTTTATTGTGATTCTTAATGTACTCTTAAATAAATTTAATAATATTATCCATTTTACAAATACATCAAATCATATCATGGAAAAATCATGACTTTTTTAGACCATATCTTATCAATGCCGAGTCTATTATCTCTTCTATAAGTCTGTAATATGTCCAGCCGGATAGATAGCTCAGTATGGGCAAGTCGGAATGCTTGGGGTTCAATCCTGCTAAAGGATTAACTTCAAGGAAGTTAGGACTTCCACTTACATCGAGTCTAATGTCCACCCTCCCTCCATCCTTACATCCAAGGGCTTTCCATGACCTCAAGGCTAAATCGGAACACACATCACCCAGACTTCCTCCTACCAGGGTGTATTTAATGCGGTCTTCATATTCTGCTTTGTTTTGATAGGTATAGATTTTTGACCGTGCCTTCTCTTTGAACAATACTTCCATTACCCCGACTACCTTTGCTTTCTCTTGAGTGCCGACTAAGCCTACGGTGAATTCCCTACCCGGAAGAAATTTTTCAACTAAAACGGGCTGTTCGAATTTTTCGATTAGTTCAAGACAAATCATTTTCAAATCTTCCATGTTATCCACTTTGGAGCGAGGGCTTATACCTTTGCCGGTACCTTCTGCTACCGGTTTCACGAATAGGGGGAATGGTAGCCGGATATTGAACAGGTCTTTCTTTCCTTTTATTATTCGATAATCAGAGGTTAGAATGCCATAAGAGCGGATGACCTTCTTAGTTAAACCCTTATGCAAAGACAGCGATAGGATAAGTGGGTCAGAGAAGGAATAAGGAATACGGTATTCTTCCAATATGGAAGGGACGAGGGCTTCCCTGGCAAAGCCATTCCTGCTCTCGCATATATTGAATACAAAATTCCACCTTTCCCCGGAGCTTATACGCTTCATCAGGTTTCGGGCGTTGCCTATCCGGTCTACTTTGTATCCCAGTGAAGTCAGTGCTTCATCTATGCCCTCTATGGTTTCACTGGAGTCGAACTCGGCGGCATCTTCCTCTGTCCAGCCTTCTTTAAGATAGTCCTCTTTCAGGTCATATGTAAAACCTATTGTCATTTGCTTTCCCTCTTCGGTGTCTTGATTGATATGTGTTTTAGTTCAGCCAGCAGGCTAGCAAATTCGGATGCTTTTCTATAAAAAACCGGAGGTTCACCTATACCAGCCTTGACTTTATACCATCCCGACTCGCTATACTCGTATCCTGTCCACAGATGAACCCATTCATCATCCGGTAGATAGACCTTCTTTGCTTTCTTATTAGGTTTTATCACCGGAGCTACCATAAGGTCTCTTCCAAAAAGGTATTGATACTTCAGCTTATGGAGTTTTTGGTCATTCTCATAATGGATATAAGGATGCCGCATACATGGCAGACCCTTTTCCACATACTCATCTACCATATCACCTAGGTATGGCTTCAGTTGTTTATGTATTCGAGAGAAGTATGCTAAATGCTGAAGCGTCTCTTCGTCAGTATCGAATTGACAATTGGAGTTCGGTCTGTTGCCTTCGTGAGTCCTCATAATCGGGGTGAAGGCGGAATGCTCTATCCACCTAAGCAATAACTCCTTCGAACGCTTCAGCCATGCCACTGTAGTGTAACCACCGATGTCCGAATGGTGTATCCCTACACCCATAAAGCCTAGCGATAAGCCGGCAGGGATGACTGATGCTAGACCATCGTTTTTGCTCCAATCCACATTTTGGTCACCTGCCCATATAATAGGTGAATACCTCGATGAGTATGTGTAGCCTGCCCGTGAAAAGAAAGTCAACTCATCTGCCAAGCCTGCTTCTTCGATAGCTTCCCGGTTGACTTTTGCCCAAACCACCGGGTATCTGTTGTGGAAGCTCTTTGCGTCCTCATCCGGTGATTTTAACCTAGCATCAATCGGGAGGTATTCGCCAAAGTCAGCCATCCATCCCGATAGACCGATATCAATCATGTTCTTACGGATGATGTTTTTTATCCAGTCTATAGTCTCTGGATTGGTTAAATCCAGCTGGGAAGCAGGGAATGTGGTTATGTGAACGAAGTAGTCTTTATCCGATTGGTCTTTGATGAGTAAGCCTTTCTTCGATGCTTCTTCATACATGTTCTTTTCTATAGCCAGGAAGGGGTTAATGTAGCCGAGGAACTTGACCCCTTCGCTGTTCAGTTCCTTGATAAAGTCAGGCAGATTTGGATACATGGTTCTATCGTATTCCCAGTTCCACATCAGCTGACTACCGAAGGATGTCAGGCGTTTACCTTCCCAATCCTGGCACCATACTGCGGTAACCTCTAGGCCGTACTTCTTTGCCTTGTCCAGCTTATCCCGGACGATATCCTTACCACCCTGTATGCCCAACCATACACCGTCATAAGCCCAATCGGGGAGCTTAGACTGTCTCCCCAACATACAAGACAGCTTCTCTATGACCTCCACCGCAGTCTCCTCCCTGCCGATGACTATCTTTTGAGGTATGTCCCAGATGCTTAATGTGTGTTGGTGGTTTTTAGTGAAGTCGAACACCGAGTAACAACTCGTCTCCACATGGCAGAAGTAGTTATCCGATGAAACGAAAGTGGGTTGAGGATAATATGTGGTGTGCCATTTCCCGCCAGCACCGCTATGTATGTCAGCGGCGAGGGTAAGTAAGTCTCGTCCCCTTCCGACGCCTTGTTCCTGACACCATAGGGGGACTTTCTTCCCTTTCAGATTAAGTTCCGAGTACTGTTCACCGCATCCGTATATGCTTTCATGTGGATGGGACATCATATTGATTTTGACTTTGTTTATATCACTTGATGAACATTCAAATTCGATATGCAGTAGGTCTTCATCCTCTTTCAGCTTCATCTTGAATATATTTTCAAAGTCGATAACCACCATATCTTCATCCTGTCGAACCATCACGAAGTTCCTTAACAGAAGCTTTTTAGTCAGCTTCTCCTTTATCTTGAAAAGCCCGTGTCGCATTCTATAGACCAGATGGGTATTACCGATGATAAGCATTGGTTTTTTGTGGGTATGTTTAAACAAGGCTTTCCCTTTATAAGATATGGAAAAGCCATCATTATTTTGGTTTATTTGGATATTCATTATTTAATTACTTTCCATCCTTTAATCCTGGCAAGTATTTCAAATGGTCTGATGTATTTACCGTAGACCACAGATGAATGATGGGCGACTCCGTTCTCGATAAGTCTGTACAAGACATCCTTTACCGGTTCATCGAAGACCACTTTCATGTATGTTCCTTTTAGCAGCTTTTCCATGGGGATGCTTTTAGCTGCCTGCAGGAATAGTCGATACTCTGTTCCCGCCGAGTCTATCCTCAAGATGGACAAGTCGCCTTCTTTCAGCACAAAGTCCGCAGTGACACCTTTCCCTCCGGCAAAGTAAGTATCCAGGGACATATTACACTTCTTATCCCACAGGTTGCAGGGAGCTACTCCGCAATGCCAGAATAGGGCATAGTCTTCCTGAAGGTTAACCTGAGAGAAGTCAAACAGGAACGGTGTCTCCGCACCGACTGCGGAATGGGCAAGCATGGACAATGCCCCTTCCACATCCCCTTCGCAAGCAATTAATCTATGCTCCGACTGAAGCAAAGACATAGCGGCACATGGAGATATGCCATACTTGGAGGCAAATTCGGGCCAGCAACGGATGGCTAATGCATCGATATGGTTCTCATCTAAGAAGTTATTCAGCTTTGCCGACAGTCTGGATACCTTATTTAGCTGGTCTTCGCTTATCCCGGATACATCGAATGTGGACTTGACCTGGCTTTTCCTTCTCTCAAACTCTTCTTCGGTGATTTGGTAGTCGAAGATTTCGTTTAGCTCATAATGGTCTATCAATACACCTAGTTCCTTATACACATTAAGGTCATATACGCCGAGGTTGAAGAAGCCCTTAGCTCTGAAACCTGCTATGCCTATATGAGAAGTAGCGAAGGTTTTCATTATCCGTAGGGCATCAACCCAGTCTTCATCAACATCATCCCCGATAACTGCATGATAGTTGTGTACACCAGCCTTGTACAGATTCGACGCATTTAGATTCACCCCGCAAACCGAGTTCAATCGTATTTTCCCCCCATCATAGGGTAGTTCGTTCAATCCCCAAAGTAAGATGGGTTTTTGGAGTATCTTATTGATTTCGAGTATCAGATGCCCGAGGTGGAAAGTCCCGCTGATACAGATTAAACCGTCGACCAGCTTTTGCTTTAGCTCTTCGCCAGCCTTCTTTGCATCCTCCACTTCTATGACTGTTTCAGGTATAAACTCGAATGTGGCATTCTCTATTCTATTTAAATCATCCTGAATTCTTTTATATATGTCTTCGGCAGCCTTATAATCGAAAGTCTTTCTAACAAGGCATACCACACCAATTTTTACATGTTTCTTCATTAAGTAAACCTCTCTATGTTATTTGGTTTTTTCGCATTAACTATAAAATATAAACCCAAGCCCCCTGATAGAAGGATTTTAATATTCATTATTCTATTATTTTAATTAGCTTAAATTAAAATATGTTTCTATATTTATTTTTCGCTATTTATCAAAACATTGTTGAACATCATACAAAATCCTGTCTCCCTGTGTTTCTATGTTCTTGTGTAGGGTTTGAATATATTCAACAACATATGATATAATAGCGATAATTTTTTCTAAAAGATAAGCATAGTAATTTTTTCACAGAAAGAATTTTTTAAAAGAATTAAAAAAAATAAATAACTAACAATCGTGATAAAAAAACATAATCATTTACATATGAAAATGAAACCATCAAAGATATTCAGCACCCTAAATGGTGATGTTCAGGAAATGCTTGACAAAGATTCTCACCGCCGTTGGCCTTTGAGTCATTGAATACGTTTCAGAATAAATTGTATTTGATTATAGCATTGATTAAGATGAAATTCTATATAGAATACCATCGACAATCGGGATTAGTCTTTCTGTAATATTCTATTACTGAAAAAGTTTGTCTATATTTGAAAAACTTTATATGTTAATTATATTTTTATAATACATTTTGATTGATTGGCAATATCATCATAGTGGGAGTAAAACCATAATGGAAGCAAACCTAAACAATATAGACATCAGCGAAAATGAGGAATACATTACAAAAAGGTTGGCTAGAACCGATATACTATCCCGAATAGCTAATCCGGATGACCTTAAGAAGCTACATATGGACTATGTCCCCTCATTATGTGATGAGATTAGGCAATTCCTCAGGGAAAGCGTTACCACCACCGGAGGACACTTAGGCTCTAACCTTGGTGTGGTTGAGGTCACTACTGCTTTGCATTATGTATTTGACTTTCTGAAAGATGTATTGATATTCGATGTAAGCCATCAGTGTTATGTCCATAAGCTGTTAACCGGTAGGAAGAACCGCTTCAACACACTTCGCAAGTTAAATGGCTTATCCGGCTTCACCAACAAAGATGAAAGCGAATATGACCACTTCACCTTCGGTCATGCCGGAACGGCTATATCGGTAGGATTAGGTATGGCTGAG
This sequence comes from uncultured Spirochaetia bacterium, assembly GCA_964447635.1. Classification (GTDB taxonomy): domain Bacteria; phylum Spirochaetota; class UBA6919; order CAYUUC01; family CAYUUC01; genus CAYUUC01. Next base: position 24,670 of record CAYUUC010000004.1, on the reverse strand, counting down.
GCTTTCAAGTCGGATAACCAGGAAAGGAATGTGGTTGTTGTGGTGGGTGATGCTTCCATCAGTGCTGGTATGTCCTTGGAGGCTCTGAATCATCTCGGACAGACTAAGGAAAATGTATTAATAATCCTGAACGATAACAACATGTCCATCGCACCAACTGTAGGCTCACTCAGCAAATACCTAACCAAGACCAGAACCTATCGACCTTATCTAAGCATGAAAGAGAAAGTAGCATCGATTCTGCGTAAGATACCGGGTATAGGGAACTACCTTTATAAGTTTATATTTAACATTAAGGATGATATCAAGCATGCATTGATGCCCCGGAACATGTTCTCGGATTTATCCATACCATATTACGGACCTATAGATGGGCATGATGTGGTTAACCTTATAGAGACCGTATCATCATTAAAGAGCAAGAAAGGACCGAAGCTACTCCATGTCTACACGGAGAAAGGGAAAGGCATGCCCAACCTGGAAGCAGAACCAACCCGCTTCCATTCCGCACCGTCCCTCTCCAGTAAACCATCAGACAGAGAGTCTTATACCAGCACTTTCGCTAACACTTTGCTAAGATTGGGTAAGAAGCATGCCAATCTTGTCGCCATTACAGCAGCTATGCCGGATGGGACTGGGTTGGTTAGGTTTAAAGAGGTGTTCCCAGAGAGGTTCTATGATGTGGGGATATGTGAACAGCATGCTATTGGAATGGCGTCAGGACTATCTACAGGGGGGAAACTGCCGGTATGTGCCATATACTCTTCCTTCTTACAAAGGGCTTATGACCAGGTCTTCCATGAGGTGTGCCTTCAACGGTTACCAATGATAATCGCTTTAGATAGGGCAGGGCTTGTGGGTAGCGATGGACCGACCCATCACGGTGTATTCGATATTGCTTTCCTACGAACATTGCCCAACATCATACTGTGTTCACCGAGAGATGGCTTCGAGCTTGATTGTATGTTGGAATACCTTGCTGAGAAAAAGCTCACATCGGCTATACGATATCCGAAAGCTGACTCTCTCAAGCCTAACCTCGCCGATGAACATAGCTACCAACCGATTGAAGTGGGTAAAGCAGAGGTGATAAGTGAGAGTGACGATGCCAGTTTGACCATTATGGCTTACGGTTCTATGGTTGATACTTCTATTAGTGCGGTCAGACAGCTTGAACAGAAAGGGATAAGGCTTAACCTAATTAACATGAGATTCGTTAAGCCCATCGATGAAGAAGTGATAAGACGTTTTGCTGATAAGGGTAAGCCAATCATCACTGTAGAAGAGCATAGCCGGATGGGTGGGTTCGGCTCTGCTGTACTGGAAGTGCTTAGCGATATAGGTTCATCGGTAAAGGTCAAAGTGATGGCGATACCGGATAGCTTCATCGAGCATGGAAGCAGAGATGAACTGTTAAAGATGCTTGGACTGGATAGCGAAGCCATCGTTAGGAATGCACTTAGCTTGTTGAATGTCAAATCAGGCTTATGATAGATCAGCCTTATTCATCACTCCTTAGAGAAGAGGATCTTAAACGGGATTGCAATTAGGTCACCGATAATATAAGTAGCGAAGCCGATAGCCAGCAGTATAGCGTAAGTATCGATATTACCCCGCACCAACTCCGGGAAGAAGACAAAAGCAAACCATATCACCTTGTAGCCAAGTTGTAAGAGTAGTATGGGGATGAACTTTATCGGGTTGAATAAGGCGATGAACGAGACCACGCCGAATGATAGATACATGCTTCCCGCTACACCATGCATAATCCTGTCTTGCGGGGGAAATGCGAACATACTCGCCATAGAGTCCCCGAAAAAGATTATCCACACACCGAGGATGCATGTTCCGATGATGGTGTATATATACATAAAGCGGATAAAATTGAGATGAGTTTCACTAAGCTTGTTTTTCATGGTTTACTTTCCTTTATAGAAATGTGATTGTGTTTAAGTTTTGAACTTATCTTTGATGCTGTGTATAATGCGGATTAGCTTCTCTACGGGCATCTTAGTCCCTTTGAACGGACTTCCCCCTGCTATATTCCTTCCGCCCCAGCCTTTCTCAATGTTCTCGTTTATATAATCAAAAAGGTTTTTGATGTGATAATCGTCGTAGAACTTAGGATTAACTCCGACACTGTATTTGAACAAGCCGTCTTTGTAGTCGCTTTTTATTACCAGTAGAGGTGTAGTGATTACCCGATATGATGCTAGTGGGTCTATGAACTCTTTAGCATAGATGGCGGTTAATAAATCATCTTTGTGTATGATGGAGGTTTCGGCTACTTTAATCTGCTTTTCAATACGGTTTAGGTATGATGTATCATTGGGGAGTTCGTCTCCGCTTTCTATTATCTCAATCAGCATCCTGCAGAGACTATCGAAGACGAAAGACCGTTCTTTACTTCCTACATCATCAAATCGGTTGATTAGCTTAATGCCTTTTTCTTTCATATAAAGATGGAGACCTAATCCATGAGTGTTTGTCTCTTTGTCAAAGTCTTCGTTGGGTATAAGGTAGTCGCAGAAGGTGCTTGCTGTGCGGAACACATCGGTGTATCGCTGGTCTATCTTGCTTTCTCCACCGAAGTAGACCACCACAGCACTGCATATTGCATCGGAATCGATTTGGGTGGTAGCCACTGCTTCGGGTATATCATGGATGACTGGTGGCATTGTATCAAGATTGATTCTCTCACCGGTCTTGTGATGGTCGTAGGCTTTGTATCCTTCTATACTACCATCAACGAACAGCACCTTATCCTTTTCATAGTCTTGCAATTCGGATTGGTCTTGAGCCACAATAAAGTCCATCGATATGGTTTATCCTTTCCATTATGTTTTGATACTTTATCTAATCCCCTTCATCTTCGCTGTCTTCCCCGCCAGCAGTGTATGATGATATAACCGCTTCCAGTTTGACAGTTAGGTCACCCAGCTCCATAACACCAATGGTTATGCTTACTGGGAGGTAGTTCTTGCCCTTATTGTCAATCAGTCTCATGGAGATTGAATTGACCGAGGCGTTAGGGTCGACCTGCTGTAGTTCGATGGTGGGGACTTTCTTGTATGGTTCGCCTTCCACTGCTTTGACGGTATTGTCTATTGGCTGGAATGATTCTTCATCGAGTATGTGAATTTCGTATTCCTTGTCGAGTTCAAGGTCTTGTACTCTCATGTAGTATATGACAGAAATGAGATAGAACAGTCCATCCACATCCCAGCTAAGCTCTATGCCTTCTGGATGGTTTCTCTGTGATATGTATGTGCCGGTTTTGTCTTCCTGGTCAAGGTATATCTCGATATCGTCTATGTATTCACCTTGCTGAACATCTTTCACAATTTTGACTGGTAGCAAGGTATTGTAATCTATGTATGAATAGATGATGTCTTCATAATCATAATCGAATTGCTCTTCTATTTCGGGTATTAAGCTGGTGGTTGATTTGATGTAATAGCATTTGGTGCCTTCATAGTCTGTGATGTCGAGTACTTCAAGGGTTTGATTCCCGACATGACCCAGGAATGACATGAGTTTGTAGCTGATTGTCTCGCCCTTCTCGAAGTATCTGGTGTATATATTTTCATCTTCTTCGATTTGCTCATGTTCTTCTGATTGGATTTGGTTGGAGTTATCCCCGTTATTTGCCTGTCCTGATGTGCAAGATATGTTCATAATGTTCAGGGATAAGATTCCTATTGATATTAGTAATATAAGAATTGGTTTATTTTTTTTTATCATAATATGGTTACCTTAAAAATTTTTTTTATAATTAACACTAATTAACTAAACCTAATTTCCTAAAATTATTAAAAAACTTTAACACTTATTAAGAATAGAATACATATTATAGCGATAGAAGCGTTACTGATAAATTCCGATACCTTATTATATAATATCTGTTAGTTTTAGTCAATATTGGAAGAACCCCTCTTCTATCTTCTTCCTTGTTAAGGGAGAAGAGAAAGTAAAAGTTAGTGCAATTCATCTCCAAGTCCCCTTAATTGCGTCTTCGCAGAAGACGAGGGGATTAGGGGGATTCTTTTTAATTGCTTAATATCATCGAATTTTGGTATTAGACATTTTATACTTCCATATAATCATAACACAATTTAACATAAAAGCAAAATAATTTAATACAATTTATATATATTAAATATCAATTTTCATTGATTTAGAGATAGATTTTTTTATAAACCTCATAATGTCCTTGCGTGTTATTCCGATAGATGTGGATTGGGATAACTTTACGGCATTCAATACTCCTAGGAAGTATACGGTTAATGCGGATTCCATGTCTTTTCTGTCGAAGTCCTTAAACACATAGTTTTCTTTGGATACATTTTGTAGGAGGTCGAATATCATGGTGGTTAATTCGTTCATCTTATCTTCTATTTTAGTATAGTTAGCAGCTTCTGATAGGAGAATGTTTATTAAGTCTACATCGTTTAGGACTTCCGGGAAGAAATCATCGACGATTATTCTTAGCTTTTCGGTGTCATTATTCTCACCCTTAAGCATTTCTACCAGCCTTTGTTTGATATCCTGCCAGCCTTCTTCCACTATTACTTTGACTATTTCTTCCTTACTGTGGAAATATGTGTATACGCTTCCTACCGGCAGGCCGGTTTCCTTAACTATATCGGATATAGATGTATTGAAGAAGCCTTTTTTTGAGAAGAGCATTTTTGATGATTGCAATATTGTTTGTCTTTTGTTTTCGTCTTTGGACCTAGCCATAAATCTTACTCCTATATGGATTTTATCTATAAACATGTCCGATAAGGTTATATATCTTTATAGTATCGATATTTTAATAAGATAGTTTTCGATTAATTGAGTAATAATAATAAATAAAAAATCTTTAACATAATTTTATATGTTTTTGTATGGTCTAATGTGTATAAGGATTAAGCGATTCCGATTATTCATAAATATTTCCAATATCTTCCGATATTCATTATTATACACATGAAGGCAAATTAAGATTAAATATAAAGCTAAATAACCAAGTAATTAATATTCATGCCAAATTTTATTCTATCGCAAAAAAGGGAAATATCATGTGTGGTATCGTCGGTTTTTACGGATACAAGAACAATATCGTTTATGACATAGTATATGGGTTGAATGCCCTTCAGCATAGAGGTCAGGATGCCGCCGGCATTGTGACTTTCAACAGTACATTCAATATAAAGAAAGGTTTAGGCTTAGTCAACAATGTGTTTAAGGAGAAGAACATCAACCGGTTGGTAGGCAACATGGGATTGGGTCATGTAAGATACACCACCCAGGGTTCCAACGAACTGATTAACGCACAGCCTATGGCGGTTAACTACCCATTCGGTATCGCTATGGTTCACAATGGTAATGTGGTAAACTTCAAGGAGGTTAAACGCAAGCTGAATGAAGAACACCACCGCCTAATCGAAACCAATAACGACTTGGAGCTTATATTATACTCCCTCTCAGCCGAATTGGAGAATAAGGACTTGAAGAACCTAAAGGTTAGTGATATCTTCGACTCGGTTGAACCGATACAGCAAAACGTTATCGGAGCTTATGCTTCCATTTCAATCATCGCCAATAAAGGTATGCTGGTTTTCATGGACCCATACAACATTAGACCATTGGTCATGGGTAAAAGGGATACCGATGATGGACCGATTTATGGTTTTGCTTCCGAGACTACATGCTTTGACTATCTCGGTTTCGATACGATAAAGGACATTGAAGCCGGTGAAATCATATTCATCGATAAAGACCGGCAAATCCATAGCAGGCAGGGCTTTAAGAAGCGAGAGTCTTTCTGCGTCTTCTGCTATATATACTTCTCGAGAGAGGACTCCATTAGCCATGGTAACTTAGTTGCCAGTGAGCGAGTGGATATGGGTAAGAAGTTGGCAAGAAAGGTTATTGAGTCAGGCGTACAACCGGATATCATCATTGATGTACCCTCTTCTGCTTATTTCTTCGCATCGGCTATGGCTGAAGAATTAGGCATCCCATACCGGCGGGGCTTCTCCAAGAACCATCATGTAGGGCGGAGCTTTATCTCTCCTACTCAGGAGAAGAGGGAGCAGGTCGTCCGGCAGAAACTCAATCCTATAAAAGAAGTTATAAATGGGAAAAAGGTTGCAGTGGTTGATGACTCCATCGTTCGGGGGACTACCTCCAAGCATATCATTAAGTTATTGAGGAAAGCTGGAGCGAAGGAAGTATACTTCATCTCGGCGGCACCCCCTATTAAGCATCCTTGCATATACGGAATTGATATTGCCATCACACACGAGCTTATAGCTGGTAAAAAGGATATAAAGGAGATAGAGCAGGATATCGGGGCTGATGCATTGATTTACCAGTCTTTAGAAGACTTAGAGAATTTGTATAAGGGTTCCGGTATATGTGATGCGTGCTTCTCTGGAAAATATCCTACCGGGAATCATAGTGAATATATCAAGGAAATGGAGCAGGAAAGGCTTTATTCGAAGAAGGAAGGTTTAACTATAAAGTAGTTAGGTAGGATTCCGAATTAAATCGGAATCCTATGTCATTATACTTATTGATTGGTGCTGTCTTGATAGATATCACCTATTGATATACTCTTAGGATAAGCCTGGATTATTGATTGGAGTAGTATTATGTTCTTCTGGTTGATGCTTTCCCGCTGTGAGTTTACCTCCAGTAGGTTATTTATGCTGTCCTGTCCGTAATAGTAGCCGTTTAGGAACTCATCGCTTCTATAGAATACATATTCGCCATCCTTATTGCCGATGATGGTCACTGTGCCGTAGATGGCATAGACTTCAGCCATACCTCTTAAGTCGGTTTCTGTTACCTTGAAGCTGTCGTTCTCGCTTCCTATGAAGTACATCTTCATCCCGCTTACGAAATCGTTGTTCTCATCGGTAACCATGACCCTTACTCTACCGTCTTTAGATTCGTAAACATCCATATCGAGTTCTGATTTGATGATTATGGCTGAGCGTTCGCCTACATCGCTTCTGATAACGACAAGATAGGCCCCCATCTCTTGTATAGGTAGTTCAATAGTGGTTTCGGAAGGGAGGTAGCTCTCTTCATAGTTCAGGGTGTATTCTTGTTCTATCATGGGTTTGATACCGGATAGGTTAATCTTGGTTACATCGCTTAAATCCTTCTCTGTCAGTGCGAGTATGACGAAATCAACACTGTATATCTTTGCTGTTACCTTATCGATGTTCTTATGTTTGATAGACAATTCGGTTTCTTCATCTACGCCGGAAGTCACAACATCGTCAATCTCCATGACCTTTTCTTCGAGTATCTGGATTGAGTTTTCGGCATCCTTAAAGTTGTTTCTGATTTCCTTGTATATCTTTATAGCTTCTTCCACTTCGCCTTTAGCATGCATAGATTGAGCTATTAACCTAAGGGCGTATAATCTATTAGGGCTATTCCTCATGATTCCGTCTTCATTCGGGAACTTATCGTATGCTACTTTCTCCAGGTACGGCATTGCCTTATCAATCTCATTATTGCTGAATCGAGCAAGAGCAGTGAGGTATAGGTAGTCGTCCAGGAACTGTGAATCGGGATATCGTTTTATGAAAAGCTCCCCGGAATTGTAAGCACTCTGATAGCGTTCTGTATCGAAGAATAGATTCATCATCAGGAAGCTGACCTCATCTGTATTGAAAGTGTCCGGATAGTAGGTAAGATACGCCGTTATCAAATCATAAGCTTTGGTGTAGTAGAACTTTTTAAGCAATGTTCCATCATCGAGTTTCTGTCTATCATACTGTCCAAGCTGGTTCATAGCGGAGTATAACACATTAGTGTAGCTGTATAGACCGTTTCGAGTGACAGGCAGGTCAGGATAATCCATGAATAGGTTTATGGCAGTATCATACGAGCTTTTATACTTCATTCTGTCTAACAGGATTATGGGTAGCTGGTACTCCTGTCCGAAATAGCTTCTGAATAAGGTTTGGATGAGGTAATATGCTTTCTCCCCTTCACCAATGGTTTCGTAAGCTTCTGCTACCTGTTTTATATGGTCAAGGCTGATTTGAGTAGAGGGGAACTCGTCCCTCAGTATCTCATAGAAGGATATGATCTTATTCGGTTTATCTCCGTTGACCAGGTTTATCTTGAATAATGCTTCCACAACATCTTTTCTGTAAGTTGGTTTCAATGACCAGTTGTTGAATAGGTCTTCTAGGAACTTTTCTGCCTCATCATACTTCTCAAGCTGGAAGTATAGCATACCAATCGGGTAAAGCTCGTATGGGCTTAGCTGGTAGTTGGTGAATATGTCGTAATCCTCGCTCCTTACCTCAAGCTGGTCGGTCTCTTCTATCACTTCTCTGTTTCTGAAGCGTGACTTATAGTATTTAGGTGGCAGGGTGCGGTATGTGCCTTCGTATTGAGCTCTGATGCGGTATCTAATTGTTTTAGCATAGTTGTTGTTTCGTTTCAGATAGAATATGAGTTTATTGCCTTGTTGTCTATATGCGTTCACACCGGATATTGACCCGTCATCAAGTATAAATCCAGCTGGGATATAGTCTTCTACGATGTAGTAGTCGTAAGATTGTTCCTCATCGGTAAAGTCAACGGTTAGGCTTACCGGTATCTCTTCTCCTTTGGGTACTTCCGATATTTCCTGTATGATATCATAGTTCCCAAACTGATTTAGATATTGCTGATTGGATTCGGGTTGATTATCTGTTAGAATGTTGTAGTTTTTGGAAATTTGATATGATAGGTCGTTTATGAAGGTCTGTTGCTGTTGTAGGTTAGCCACATTCATTTGCTGTTGTTCCATCTGATTCATCGCTTTGTTGTTGAGCTGTTTATAACCCTTATCGCTATAGTCCTGTTGCTGAGAATTGATCAATGCTTGAAGTTCTACCTCGTCTACATCCAGGCGGTAATCCGGATAGTGGTAGAACTTGGTCAGGTTCTCGTCTTCGTTATTCTCATTTTCCGCTATTTCTTCGTCATAGGTGTATTCGGCGAATACTTCATATATAAGTTTACCCATATCCCCCTGAATGTTAATCTCAATCTTATTCTCCTGGATCACATCGGTTGTTGTTAGCTCCAATACATCAGAGAGATTGTTCATCCTTTCTCTATATAACTGCTCTTCATTTATCAGAACAGTAAGGAGGAAGTCCATCCCTGTCTCGCCCTTCTTGAAAAGATATCGTTGATACATCATGGAAGCGAAGGTCAGGTAGTTAGGTACGATGTAGGGGTCTTGTAGATGCGATATGACCGTGTTGACATGATCTTCGATAGTTTTATCCAGTGGTTCCGTCTGTAACACAGCATATAAAGCTAATGCTTTGGTGGCATATGGGTCTGATAGATAATCCGGATAGATTAGTCTGACTGGCCATAATGCTTCTCCATCTGAGATTGTGTTTACAAGCATATCATTAACGACTTTAGCGTCTCCCCTCTGGTCAAGATTGAACAAAGCTATGGATAGAAGGGATAAACCTCGCATAGATAGGGAGTTACGGCTGTTGAATAAATTGTTTACTCGATTGTAGTCTATCTTTTTGTTGTTGGATAGTGCGAAAGCAATCAATGCTTTCTGCTCTGTGTCCTCGTCATCCAGTGTTCTATAATATGTGAGTAGCTTTTCCGCACTCTGATTGATTATACGCTCGTTAACGGTGAACTCTTCCTTCTCAGCCATGGTAAGAGCATAATATGCCATTGCTGTTATGTTGTAGTCACCGGTTGTATTGTAAGGATTGTTGTAGTAGTTCCACAGACCGTTCTTGTTCCACAGTTCTAGTATCGTTATGTTACTCTTTATCTCCTTTTCCAACTCATTGATGGCGGTGGTATTACCTGAATCACTTGATAAGAGGTATTTGTATAGGCTAAGGCTGGTGATTGTATTCTGAACAATAGATTCGGCACCGAAGATGTATGGGTAATCCCTATCCTTTATCTGATAAAGCACCTCAGATGTGTTGGGCATTATCCTAACCTTGATTCGCTTGTCTATAGTGTTGTTCATGATGTCTTCATTCAATTCAATGTATCGAAAGACAGTTCGGTCAGTGAAACCTTGAACACCTTTCCTGTTAGTCGTTTCCCAGTTTCGGGTCTTGATGTCCCGCTCCTCACCATCGATTATGGTGCTGGCTCTTAACTTAAAGTCATTGCGTGGGGTGGTGTATCTATTTGTAGGTAGGGCTTTCGAACTCTTACCTCTTATATCAAACTCCTCGCTCTGTTCACTAATTACTTCATCATCCTGTAACATAGCAATATCAAGACTTTCGGATATCATATCGCTGGTATTGTTCTGTAGACTTACATTAAAGCTGAATGTGTCACCCTCTGTCATCTCCAGCGGGGCATCTATCTTTACAACCAAGTCCCGGGTGGATACGATGGTCTTACTGTTCATACCGAAGAGTGACCTGTCGTTATTAGCTATGGTAAAGACTTTCCATCTAGTTAGGTTGTCCGGTAAGGTGAAGCTGACCTCCACATTGCCTTCATTATCAGTTATTAGGTCCGGTTTGAAGAAAGCGGTGTCTTTCAATAGCTTTCTAAGGGCCGCTTCCTTTTGCTCAGTATCCTGCATTGTTACAGTAGAAGAAATATCCGATGGTTTATATTTTCTTTGTTCCTCTTCAGCCTTCTCTCTCTTCATTCCATCATCGGCTAAACCTCCCATAGCTCCATTATCCATCTCATCAGACATATCATCTGTCCTAAAACTCTCTTCGGCAGGGTCTTCTTCCATAGCGTAAAAGTCATCCTCATCCACTTCTTCCTCGGTTTCTTCATAGTCCCTTCTTTCCCGTTCCGCAAGCAAGTCTTCGTCGATGTTATCCTGAATACCATAGTAAGTGAAAGGGGTAGAACCGGTTTGAGTAACATATTGAAGGGTTAACATCTTGTAGAATACATCTTTTATCTCAGCATAGGTTGTATTAGTTGCCTGAAGGACTGCTTCATCGACAACGGCAACCATAACCTCGGACTGTAACGGATTACCATAGACATCTTTGGTATTGATGCTTAGACTCACTTCACCAGCGGGTAGATACTCTTCAGAATCCGTCTTAATACCAATCTCTATGCCAGATGCCACTTCTATGTCCCTTGTAGAGTAGTAGAAGCCGTCTTGTTTAACTAGAGAAACACTTAGAGCAGAATTGGGGGCGTAAGTCTCATCTACACTTACCTCGATGTTGTTGACACCCTCGCTTAGCCTTACTAAACGGTGTTCGAGAATCTTAGCACGTTCCACTGTGAATAGGGCAAGTCCACCTTCTACCTTTGAGAAAACCTTAACCGGTTTTGTCTCCCCTACCTTGAACTCCAGACCTTCAGGGAGTATCTCGATTGGAGAACCACCCTCTGAAGGTATTATACGGAAACCGACAGAGCTGGAAACCGGTAAGCCATTATCACCAGTCCCTTCAGCAGTCAGTGTATAGGAACCACCTATATCATCTGTATAAGTGAAAGTGTAAGACCCGTTCTGGTCCGTGTTTATCGTTTCTTCCATAACCGCATCTGTTAATCCTGTCTCTTCATCCGTTCTGGAAAGCCTTATATCGAGTTGTTTGGATATAAGCTGTCCGCTGTAGTCTTCTGTGTTTATCGTTACTTCTGCTGTCTCTGACGGAAGGTAGACTGCGGAAGTAGTGTAAAAGGAGATGCTGAAGTCTTTCAGGATTATCATTCCAGTCTCACTATACCTTACAGAAGATGGGTCATCGGTAAAGTAAGCCTGGACATTGATGAACTCCCGGTCAGGATACAATGAGCTGTATATAGTCAATTCTAGCTTGCCATTATCATCAAGTTCCGCTTTCTGCCAATTCTCACCGGTGATAAAGTACTGTATCACAGCATTAGAAGTGGGTGCTCCACTTAGATAGCTGCCTGTGATGGTCACTCTCATAGTCTCTCCCAGCTTATAAGCGGGTTCATCGAATGTGATGGTCAATTCCCTTTCTGCAGGCTTGAATAAGGTGATGTCTATGTTACGCTTATAGAAGGAGTAGTCTTCACCGGTGATGGTCAGGGTTGCTGTGTTAGAGCTTGATGTAGAAAGGCTTTCCGGTAACTCGATTCCCCCGAATAGCGTCCCATAATCAGTTAAAGTCATAGACTCTTTGTAAATCTGCCCTTCCTGTGAAGTTGAAAGAGTAACGGTGTAAGATTCATTATCCAATGCCTCAACCACCCCTTGTTCTATCTTCCTCAGTATAGCCTTATAGTGTATTGTGTCTCCAGGTTTGTACTTATCCTTATCCGTAAAGATGTAACCTGTTGATTGGGTTTGTGATGGGGTGTATACGCTACCGGTATATAGGTCAGTAGATGTGTAATGTTTGTCTTGATAAGCGAAGTACCTTAGATTGTTTGTAGAATAGCCTTCCTCTCTCAGCTTTTTCAGGTCTAAATCTATCATTCCGTTATCACCGGTTACATCTTCTGCTATGATTTGGTTGCCGGAGGTAACCATTAGATTCACTCCACCTCTGGACTGTTCTGTGGTAAGGCTTTTCATATGAATGAGGGCACTATCCTTGGTCGACTTGACAGTCATGGCTATATCGCTTATTAGGAAAAGCACGGTAGACTTGAAAGTATCACTCTCTACATATACCACATAGGAGCCGGGGTCGTTTACTGGTAAAGGTATATCTGTCTGGAAGTGGCGGAAGTCTTCATAAGAATCGGGTATCTCCTCTCCAAAGTTGATTTCAAACTCATGGTCAGGTTTTATCAGAATGATATCCAGGTCTTCAATTTTTCTGATGGTTTTCTTGCTGATGAAGTACTCCTTCAAGTCAAGGTTATAGACCTTCATGGTCACTTTCTCGATGTTCCTTAGTCCCAGTGAGACATAAGGTTCATCGTTAGTTGTGAATACTTTATCGGAAGACAGGTCGATGACAAGGCTGGTAAGAAGGTTAATCCTTTCATTAGCCATTGATACCCAATTATAGTCACCGCTGACCTTTTCATAAGCCTCTTTAGCCTCTTCCAGACGGTTAAGCTCCATCTCTAAAGTTAATCCTATATAGTATTGCGATTTGGCAGCATTTGTTGTACCCGGATATTTACTGACTACCTTTTTCCACTGGTCGATAGCTTCTTCCCATGACTCCTGCTTATAGTGAATATCGCCTATCATATACATGATGGAAGCATTACGGCTATCAAGCGGGTAATCATCCATGAACCGGTTAAACCCATTTATAGCTTGCTGATAGTCTCCAGCAACATATGAGTTATATGCCTGCAGATAATCTATGTAGATTAGCTTGCTCTGGATGCTCTCCCATTCCTTATAAGCGGGGTAACCTTCGATGAAGTCGATATAGGCTTGCTTTGCTTTTGCGTAGTCATTCCTTTCCATATATATGTTTCCGGTATTGATGAGGGCTTTGGATGATAGTTCGTATTCATCCTCACCGTATTGGTTTTCGAATTGTTGGAAAAGCTCAATGGCTTTACTCTTATATGCTTCGTATATGCTATATGCGGCGGCTAGGTCATAAAGCCCGTATTTGGAGTAATCAGACCCCGGATATGGGTATTCGTCTATCAGCCTCTGGATAAGGTCTGCTATAATCTCAAGGTTTCTGATGCTTTGTGGGTTATACAGTCCATAGGTTCTCGCCTTTTCGTATATGGATTGAGGGGCAAATTCACTGTCAGGATAATCCTCATACAGTTTTGTGAAATAGTTTCGGGCGTCTTCGTATCGGTTATTGCTGAAGTAAATTTTGGCAGCGTAGAAGATGGCTTCATCGACATATTCGCTTTCCGGAAACTCGTTTATGACTTTATCGAAGAGGTTCACCGCATTCATATTGCTGGAATTAATCTTGTAGGTAGAGTATGCGATATCATAAGCTATCTCATCAGCGATGTCATCGGGTAGACCAATTTCCATCGCCATATTGTATAGCTCTATGGCTGTTCTAAGATGAGTATTGCTTGGAATATAGTCTTCTGTTTCAGAAGAAAGCTCTTTACCAAGTTCTACATAGACCTTTGCTATGTTATACCTTCTATCTGATGATAGCAGGTAGTCCAGCTCCTTTTTGTATAGGGTGTAAGCATCTTTCTGCTCTCCCTGAGCGAATAACACTTCAACTTTCTTAAGCATTGCTTTGTGATAATATTTTGAATCAGGATATTCGGTGGTCAATCTCTCTAAAGCGTCGATAGAGTTGTTATATTGCTCAATAATTGAGTAGAGATTGCCTAATGTGTATAGATAATAGTCTTTAGGGCTTAGCTGGTTAAAATTATCATTTATCCTTTCTATAGCTGTGTTATATTCTCGTGATTGTATTAATGTGGTTATTTCACGGTCTATTTCAGTATCAAGTGGGATAACCGCAAAAATGATAGATGATAATATAAAAAGAAAAATAAAGGTAAGAATGATATATTGAATCTTCTTGGAGTGCATAATCTTTATCTCCTTGGTTAAATAAAGTTTGTGAATATAAAGTTAACAAAATTAGCCAACACCATAAACATGATTTTTGCTTTTTTCATAAGAAAAAAATTAGAATTATCATATTTTTTACAATAAGTTGATTGGTCAATATATTCTAGCAAAATTTTAAGTTAATCCTTTTTTTGATTATACTCTATGCATTATATGTATAGCAATATATTATCAATATTTAAATATATCATTTTAGGAGAATACTATATGAAATACTTCTTGGACAGTGCGAAAATAGATGAAATAACTTATGCCTACGAGAATTGGAAAATCGATGGCGTAACGACAAATCCAAAACATATTATGAACTCTGGTAAACCTTTCCATCAGGTGATAAGGGAAATCGCTGACTACTTCAAAGGAAAGGACTTCCCCATCTCCGTGGAGATAAACCCACACCTCGATAAGGCAGAAGACATGGTCGAAGAAGCAAAGAAGTTCGCCCAGATATCCGATAATTTCTGCATTAAAATCGGATGCACCGAGCAAGGTTTAATCGCTGCTAAAAGACTAACCGAAGATGGCGTTAATGTCAATGTCACACTCGTGTTCAGCCCATCACAAGCCTTACAGGTTGGCAGGATTGGGACTAAGTTCTGCTCACCATTCATCGGTTGGAAAGAGTCCAGCGGGGAGGACTGCACCAACTATATCCGGGATATAGTCGATATATACCGTACTCACGGCTTCAAAACACAAATCATCGCAGCAGCACTCCGTAACGGAAAGCAGATAGCCGAAGTAGCACGGATGGGAGTCGATATATGTACAGCTGGATTCAAGGTATATAAGGACAGCTTCTACCATCCATTCACCGATTATGGAACATCGGTCTTCTGCGATGCATGGGATAAAACAGACACCGAAGAAAAATAAACTAAACAAAACCAAATAACAACTGAAAAGGACGGTTAAGAGATATGAAAGATAAGTACATAGGTTTTATCGGATTGGGCATTATGGGTGAGTCCATGTGCGAAAACATCATTAAAGCTGGATACACAGTGAATGTGTTCGATATAGATAGGGACAAAATCAAGAAGATGGAGCAGGTCGGGGGTATCCCAGCCGGGTCGATAGAAGAGGTGGGGAGAAACTCATCTTATATCATCATCATGGTTCCAAACAGCGACCATGTGGAGGATGTAGTATCTAAGCTGATGCCAACAATCTACTCACAGAAGACCATCATCGATATGAGTACCATTTCACCCTCTGTATCAAGAAAGCTCGCCGATAAGGTGAAGAATGCCGGTGGACAGTTCATCGATGCTCCGGTGGTGAAGAGCAAGTCAGCGGCAATAAAGGGGGAGTTGGGCATCTATGTCGGTGGTGATAAAGAGGTGCTGGATGAGGTTAGACCGTTGCTGGAGTGTATGGGTAAGAACATAATCCATTTGGGTAAAAACGGTAATGGCTTGGTTATGAAGCTATGTCATAATACACTGGTGGCGGAGATACAGAATGGAGTTAACGAGATGATAGTCCTCGCCCAAAAAGCCGGTGTGGATATAGATTCCTTTATGAAAGCGATATCCTATGGTGGAGGGCAGAACTTCTACCTGGATGGTAAGGGCAAGTCCATCCGTGATAAAGACTTCTCACCCAAATTCCCATTCGAACACATGAACAAAGACCTTAACCTAACCATGAACTTAGTCAAGGAATATGGATTGGACTTAGAAGGGGTTAAGCTGGTTCGCTCTATCTATAAAGAAGGGATGGATCAAAAGCTGAACCGGGAGGACTTCTCGGCATCTTATAAAGTCGTGGAGGACTTATCCAAGAAGAATAAACTACAATGAGCAATATCAATTTTCAATTCCTAACAGTATTAATAATCATCGCTATCGGATTTACAGTAAAGAAGACCAAGTTGGTCGAGGAAAGGTTCGGGGAAGGCATATCTAAAGTCATTCTCAATGTTACGCTTCCTGCTTTGATACTTGTTACTTTCACCAATATTGATATTGAGTTAGAGATATTCCTTCTTCCCTTGATTTGTTTGGCTTTCGGCGGATTGATGCTATTGGTCAGCTTTATTGTGTTTAAAGGTGAGTCCAGGAAGATGAAGGGTTTATTGATGATGTCTTCGATAGGCTTCAACATAGGGCTTTTCGCTTATCCTCTTGTGGAAGGTCTATGGGGTAAAGAGGGGCTGACTTATATCGCCACCTTCGACATAGGTAATACTATGCTCATATTCGGATTATGCTATGTAGTGGCTTGTGTTTACGCTCCAAACAATCATGAAGTCTCGATAAAGTATATATCCAGGAAGCTGGTCAAACTCATCCCGTTATGGGCTTATTTTGTTGCCCTGATACTAAACCTATCGGGGGTAGGCTTCCCGCCTTTACCGGGGAAAGTATTAAACCTCTTAGCCGGCACGAATGCTGGTTTGGTTTACCTTCTGCTGGGTATATATTTAAACATAAGCATGGACTTGAAGATATGGAAATCGGTATTGAAGGTTATAGGGATTAGGTACACAGCTGGGATAATAATCGGGTTGGTTTTATTCTTTGTATTGCCTTTTTCCAACTTATTCAATGGTATAATATTAATTGCCCTGATTATGCCTGTTGGAATGACCATTCTGCCGTATTCGATTGAATGTGGATATGATGAAAAGATTGCTGGTAATATAGTAAACTTATCAAATTTGGTTAGTTTTTTGTTAATTTGGATTTTTACTCTTATTTTTCAGTTCAACTAAGTATAATATATTAACCTCGATGGAGGGAGTTTATATGGATAATAAAGAGAGAAAAGTTGGTTTGATTAATCTCCTGGCTTACGGTTCAGGAGACCTTTTTGGTGGTGGTTCGTTCCTTATTATCGGTATGCTTTATATGTATTTCTTAACCGAGGTGGTCGGCTTATCACCCATATACGCTGCATTAGTCTTCGCTGTAGGCAAGGTTTGGGATGCTGTATCCGACCCGCTGATGGGTTACATATCGGATAATGTAAAAGCTAAATCAGGCAGGCGAAGGATATTCTTCTTAATCGGCTTAATACCTATACCCATAAGCTTCGCTTTGTTATGGACTTCTTTTTCCTTTAATTCTGAGATGTTAGCTTTTATCTACTATAGCTTTGCTTATATCCTATTCAATACAGTGTTTACGATGGTCATGGTTCCATACTCCGCCTTAAATGCGGAGATAACCACAGACTACAAGGTCCGGACAAGGCTATCCGGCACCCGCATCATCTTCTCCCAATTCTCAGCCCTATTAGCGGGGACAATACCAGCTATCTTAATAGCGAGATTCCCGGATAACCCGGGGGTCGGGTACTTTGTTATGGGGCTTGTCTTTGCGGTTTTGTATATGCTTCCATGGATATTCGTCTTCTTCGGAACATGGGAGTTGCCGTATACCCGACCGGTTAAGGAGAAGGGTCATCCCATCGTCAATGTGTTTAAGAACTTCAAGACAATCTTCATCAATAAGTCTTTCCGGAAGCACATCATCATGTATATATGCTCATATAGTGCGATGGACATATTGATGGCGGTCTTCGTCTACTACCTCACTTACTATCTGGGTAGGAATGAGCTGTATCCGATAGCTATGGGAGCATTGCTCGTAACACAGATTCTCATGTTGCCGGTATATGTTATGATATCGAATAAGAAAGGGAAGGGTTTTGCTTACATACTGGGTTTATCCATATGGGCTGTAGGTATGATTTTGTCGTTTACCCTTTCTGCTGATATAATGAGAATTGATAAACCTTTCAATGAACTATCTAATAAGGCTGATGCAAAACCGGCGGAGATGTTCATCTTTGAAAACTACGATGGAACTAACATATCGCTGTCGGAGTTTGAAGGACAGTATGTGCATATTAACTTCCCCAAGTGGAAGCACCATCAGCATGATTATTTCGTTCAAATAGATGAGAAAGCAGAGAATGAGAATGCTGATTTAGTCAGTATCGTAGTCATATCACCGGAGATGAAGTTTTACAAAGAATGGGCAAAAGACCAGAAAACAATGGCTTATGACTTCGATAAATGGGCGAGGTTGGTCAAAGAGGAAACCGGCAGGACACCAGATGAGGAAAGCTGGAAGGCTTGGTCTGATACAAGGATTGAACTTTTCGATAAGTATAAGGAATGGGAAAGCTGGTCATTGAAGAACAAAGAGGACGCTTTCGATTATGATACCTGGTCGGAAAAGTTCCCTAACATCGCTCAGGACTATAAGGCATGGGCTAATAAACAGGCGGACTTCTGGGTCGAACAGTACGACTTGGACTATATAGCTTTAGACTTGGATAACAGTATAGCTTATTTGTACGATATAGATAAGCGACCATCTAATGTCATCGTCTCGCCTTCACTAAGGGTTGTATATACTGATAGTGCTTCATTCTTCCCATTTATCATCTTTGTGTGTATCTTGATAGGTGGAGGTCTATCGGCTGGAGTGATGATACCGTGGGCGATTCTGCCATCTGTTACTGATGTTGATGAACTAATCACCACAAAGAAGAGGGCAGGGACGTACTCCGGTGCGATGACTCTCATTCGTAAGCTGGTACAGGGGGCTATTGCCATTCCGTTGGTTGGTGTGGTCTTAGGAGCTATCGGCTACCATGCTAACCAGCCACAGACATTAGACACATTATACAATCTGAAGCTGTTTTTCATGGTTGGACCTATTGCCTTAATCATAATCGGTATCCTGGTAGGTTTAACCTTTAAGATTACCCCGAAGACCCATTCTATCCTTAGGGATGAGCTTAACCGTCTAAAGAGCGGAGGAAACAAGGGTGAAGTCGAGCCGGAAGTTAAATCCGTTTGTGAAAAGCTAACCGGTATAAAATATGAAAAATTATATTCCAGTAAAAAATAATATCATATAAGCAACATATACTTGTAATATAAAGCAATTTTGATTATTATATGAAAATCCAGATAGTCCAATTTCGAAAGGAATAATCATGAAGATAGAAACCAATATAGACCAGGAGACCTTGAGCAAGCTTAAAGAAGAGCTGGCCGAGAAGCAATTAAACTTTATCATGGAAAAGGTAGACAGTAAAGACTTTGAGAACTCCCTTAACGAGCAATTAACCAGATTCGTTAACTTCGCCATGGATAAACCCATCAAATACTATATCCAAAACACCGACGAGATTAAGAAGGAACTCAAACTCACCATTGCTACGGAAAACATACAGAAACTCGCATACAAATATGGTCGGGTCTTCTTCGACTTCATCAAGCAGTATGTAAAGAACTACGAGGTTAAGATTGAAGACCTACTCACCGATGAGATAATCAAGAAGGTGGAGAACGCCATAGATAAGCCTTTAGACCTCGATAAAGAGACGGTGAAGACCTTTATCGACCAGAAGGCGGTGAAGGAACTATTCGTAACCATAATCTATACTGCATTAGAAAAGTTCGTAAAGAACATCCCCTTTACCGGCGGGTTATTCGGAAAGACTGGTGTGTTCGAGCGTGAGATTAAGAAATTCATCTCCGGAGGTATGAATTTCACCATAGATATCGCAACCAATTTCATCACCGACAAGAAGAATGAGGAGCTAATCCAGAGTTCACTTAAGAAGCTCTTCAGAAACCTCATTGAGATTAATCTTAACACAATAATGAGTAGAGTCGACCTTAACCAATTCGACAGCGGAGAAGGAGAGACCTTCCATAACCTTTTAACTCACCTGACCGATATGAAGATGATTAAAGACACTATCGACTATACCATAGAACAGATATATCATGGTGAGGGTGAGAAGAGCATAAGAGAGATACTTAACGATGAAGAGGCACAAGCCGGACTGGTAAAGATAATTAGCGAGAATATGTCTATACTCATCCTGGAGTATTTCAAAAGTGACCGTTTTAAATCATTCCTGAAAAGAAACATCGACGATTTCTACCATTCGTTGGAAGTATAAACCTTTCTTTATCCGCTAACATTATCCATAAACAACCAATAGAAAAGCAGACCCGACCATTATGGTTTATAGTCAAGTCTGCTTTATGATGTATTGGGTTTTCTATTTAATAATAGACAGCTGATTATTTAGTAAATAGTCTCACGCTGTTACTATCACCTATACCAGCCCAAACGTCCCATTTAACATTGCCGAATTTGTTATATATAGCGAGGAAAGAGTATTTTCTAACCAGCGGTATAAATGGCATTTCTTCATACATGATAGAGAACATTTCATTGGTGTATTTTTTCCTTTTTTCGAAATCTGGTTCATATTTAGCCATCTTGAATAGTTTGTCCACAGCTTCTTCCCATTTTGTAGCAGGTTCCGCTTGTTTTGGATGCCAGAGGTGAAGGTTACCGCTTGATGGATATACATTTTCACCGGTAAGAGGGAACTGTCCCCCGGTTAGACCTATCATAACACAATCCCAGTCAAAACTATCCATTAGTTTACCTACGAGGACGTTAAAGTCAATAGGAGTAGCTGTTACATCCATTCCATATGTTCTCCATTCATTAGCTATAATGGAGACTAATCTTTCTCTAATGGTATTACCAGAATTGGTTAGGATTTCGAATTTAATAATATTTCCTTTACTGTCTTCGGCAATACCGTCCCCATTTCTATCTCTTATGCCGATACCTTCGAGAATCCTTAATGCCTTTTTAACATTGTATTCTGGATTGAAAGTTGTATTTCGGTCATAATATGGTGATGCTTTATGGAAGTATGTTACATCTGGTTCTGCCAATCCTTCGTAGACCTGAGATATGATGGCTTCTCTATCGATTAACAATGAACAAGCTGTTCTGAATTCTTTTGAAGTGAACCATTCGAGTTTTGGTGAACCTTTGAGGTTACTGGAGTTAGGATTCTGGTTGAATGATACAAACTCAAAACCTGTAGTAGGACCACCATTCCATACAGTGTAATCTTCCCTTTCTGCGTTCTCTACCATCTGTTTGAAGTCTTTATTCTGGAAGTTAATTAAGTCTACTTCTTTGTTCTGGAAGAGTAATAGTGATGCATTAAGGTCAGATGTAATCTTATTAATAAGCTGGTCTAAGTATGGAAGCCTGTTCTGCCATTCATCTTTCTTGAAGTATCGGCTATTCCTCTTTAATACTGTTGTAGAGTTCTGTTCATATTTTTCTAAGATCCATGGACCGTTTCCGATTAATTCATCTACCGGTGTATCAACACCCCATAACTGTGCGACACCATTTGCACCTTCGGATTCGAATATCGGTTCTAGGATGTGTTTAGGCATAGGAGTGAATCCTGCGTTTAATTCAGGTTCGCCTAATACTCTCGGGTAAATTAGCTGGAATGTTAGTCGGTCTATCTTCTTAGCGAAAATCTGTTCTTCTTCGCCATTGGGTAGTTCTATCCATGTTCCAGGATAACCTGCCGTATAGATGTCGCCATTGGTTTCGATCCAGTTCCAGTACCATACCCAGTCATCAGCAGTCATTGGTGAACCGTTTGTCCAGAATATATCTTTTCTTAGGTAGAAAGTAATGATTTGCTGACCATCTTTTCCTTTTTCTATAGTATAACCCGGTCCGGTTTTTCCCTTTCTAAGGTCTCCAGGGAATATCCTCCATTCTCCCTTGTCTTCATCATAATCTAAAAGGGAGATTAAGAATCTATAAATAAGACCGGTGGAAGAGGTTTCGTTAGCCTGAGTCATGTTGTATGTCTTAGGGTCTCCACCATAATCCGGGAATATTACAGTACCACCGTAATTACCCTTTTCATACTTGATAGGCCGGTCGTTAGTTACTGTCCCTGGGATGCTTCTAGGTGTAGGAATCTGGGAATCCTGCGCACCTATCATGGTTACTCCCAGCACAATTAATGCTGTTAAAGCGATTGCTATTAACACTATGCTAAATTTTTTCATTATTTAAATCTCCTGATTTTTAAAATTTTTGTTACTAGTTGTCTCATCTGTAATATATTTATATGGGATGATCCAACTATTTATATAACTATATGCTTAACCTGCATTTAAGTATTTATATCCAAAAATGCAGGGTCTTTAAAAAAATAAAAGCTTAATCCTATATTATCAAGGATTATTTTCGATAAACTCTCATAAATAGACTTTCACCCGGAGAAGCGAAAGTATCCCAGTATATATTACCCCAATCATCATAGAAAGCTTGGAAGTCATACTTCCTTACCATTGGTATTAAAGGTAATTCTCTGTAAAGTATAGCATACATCCTGTTCCATAGTTTTTTCCTCTTCTCGTAGTCCGGTTCATACATAGCGGCATTGTGCAGATAGTCTATCTCTGCTTCCCATTCTGTCGCCGGCTCTTTCTGGTATGGATGCCACACATGGTAGTTACCATCGGAAGGCCATACATTGATAGCCATCGCAAATACGCTCCCACCCAGTGTCATATAATGAGAGTCGTAGTCATAGGATTTACTTATCTTATCTGTTACGATGTTAAAGTCTAATAGTACGGGAGTAGTCTTGATACCGTATATCGTCCATTCTTTCGCTACTAAGATGACGGTCTGTTCTTTATAACCGTATCCTGAATTGGTCAGCAGTTCAAACTCGATGGGGACGCCGGTCTTATCTTCCATAACTCCGTCACCATTACGGTCTTTAATCTTATTGACACTATCTTCTAGCATCCTCAATGCTTTTTCCGGATTGTATTCTACTTTAAATGTGTTTGTAGGGTCATAGTAAGGTGAAGCCGGTGGCAAGAATCCATCAGATGGTTCACCTAAGCTATTGTATGCTTGAGCTAGTAAGCTCTCTCTGTCAATCAGCATGGACATAGCGAATCTAAAGTCTTTATCCTGGAACCATCTAAGCTTAGATGTACCTTTTAACCTTTCTGAGTTCGGATTCTGATTAAACACTATAAACCTGTTATATAACTCCGTTCCACCATTCCATACCGAGTAACCACCCGATTCTGCCCCTTCTACCATCTCTTTAAAGGCAGAAGTCTCAATGAAAAGAGTATCCAATTGTCTATTCTTAAATTGTAATGTAGCAGACTGTACATCAGCAACATTGGACATAATAAATTTATCCAGATAAGGGAGTGGATTATTCCATTCATCTTTGAAGAAGTAACGGTCATTCCTATGGAAGACTAAACCGGTTGCTGAACTGTATGTTTGTAGTATCCATGGTCCGTATCCTACAATGTCATTCGGGTCTGTATCGATACCCCACATCTCACGGATGCCCTTAGCTTGTCTTGCTTCGTATATAGGTCTTAAGATATGCCTTGGCATGATGTTCCCACCGGCCATAATCTCCGGTTCGCCTGCTACTCTAGGAATAACATATTTGAAGGTTAGTTTATCTATCTTTTGAGCATAAATCTGCTCCTCATCTCCATTTTCAAGTTCTACCCAGGTTCCTCCATATCCCATGGTTCCAACATCTATGTTCGCTTCTACATTGTTATGATACCATACCCAATCATCTGCAGTCATCGGTGTACCATCAGTCCAGTATATGCCTTTCTTTAGGTGGATGATGATTTCCATCTCACCACTTTTCTTAAGATTAATGTCATATCCCGGTCCTGATTTGCCCTTCCTAAGGTTTCCTAAGAAGACTTCCCACTTTCCTGTATCGAAATCAAGAGTCATTAAACCTGGTGAGAACATAGCTATGATATCGCTGGATGTTCCATCTACCGATTGACTAAGATTAAATGTCTTCGGTTCGCCTACGATAGAATCTACGAAAGTCCCGCCATATTTACCTTTTTGATACTCTATAGGTCTTTCATTGGTGATCGTTCCTGGAATATGCCTAGGAGTGGGGACATTGGTGTCCTGTGCCCCGATTAATCCTGCTGTTACCGATACTATAGCGATGATGACTATTATTACGGCAACGATGGTGATGTTTCTTCTGTTCATTTATTCCCTCCAAACAAACATTTTATTTGATATTATACTGGGATTTGCTTTATAATATGAAAACGCTTATAGAAGGTAAGGTGTGGCATCAGTGGGGCTGTTCGCTACTTCTATCTATTATTTCATTATTATCAAAGCATTCTTTCAGTATTAAGATTACCTCTTTAATAAGTTATTATATCTTAACATATTAAAGAAGTATATCTGTTATAAAAAGTTCCATTTTGTTAAAAAATTATTAACGCTCTTTAGTTAAATGTTGTGG
>CAYUUC010000003.1:0-42341 GCA_964447635.1 uncultured Spirochaetia bacterium | reverse complement strand
CTTCTCTCAGCTTATCATCCAAATCTTGTATCTCTGCGAAGATGTTAGGAGCAGACTTTCGGATATCTTCTTCAAATGCTGGATTAGCCCCGGCAAACTTATTCCCGGCAAAGTGTATAACCTTTTTAAGAGAGGATATCAAGTCTAAGAACTTTTCCTCGGTTAATTCATTATGTAAATCTTCAATCAGCTTCTTCATCTCGTTTATCGCTATCTGTGAGATTTCTTCTACCAGTTTTTCTTTACTATCAAAGTATTCGTAAAGAGTTGTCTTTGATATACCGCTATCGGAAGCTATTTCGTTCATTGTTGTTTTCTTAAATCCGAATGCATAGAATTTTTTTCTTGTTATGGATATAATTCTTTCTTTTATTTTAGAATTTGATGACATATCCTTTTCCTTCTATAATATATTTAAAATATGGTTGTGTATCAACAATTTTAAGAAAAATCGCTTAATATAAATATACTAACTGAACTTTTTTTTTCCAAATAGTTCACTTTTTTTTATAAAATTATTATAATATACGTATAGCTTTCTTAATTTTATATTTCAGTAAAGGGTAAGATTATGTTTGATAAACTTAAAAGAAAATATTCGGATATAATATCCGGTCTAATATCACCTTTCCAGAAATTCAACAAGGTTCTGGACTATTTCGAGGAGGTGATTAAAAGGCTCTCTATTACCGCCATTTGCGTTTACGGGAAAAATGGCTATAATGATGTTAAGATTAATAACTCGCTTCTGAAGCTATCCATTCCATCTCTCGGCGATTGGAACAACTTCATAAGCATCATTCTAAAATGGCATAGACACCAAAAGCGTAACTCAGAACCGATTAATAACGAAACCCTACTAGAACTCAATAGAGTGACAAATAATAAATTCGATGATGAAGAATTCCTCTCATTGCACAAAAGACTTTTTTCTATTGTTGAAAACAGGGATATCAATATTCAGGTTATTTCCTTCCGGTCAGTCATTGACCTAATCATCCGCATCAGAAACAAAGTAGCCCATGGAGGCAAACCAGAATCAGAGTGGCTAAGGGATACTAGTGAGGTTATGTATCAAATCATTAATAGATGGGTCGATATAGTACAACCCTATAAAGAATATCAATACTATACATATAAAGAAAAACAACTCAAACCCATATCCGGTGATGATAAGCAAATAGACTACACCCCCATATCAGAGATACCCGATGGAAGCCTCTTTGCTGTAAAGACAGGCACAGAAAGACAAATGACCATTAATTACTACCCATTTATCATCTATAAGGACGACAAGTTCTTTTACCTCAACGGAAACAACAAACTGAGGAAAGCTGAATACATCAGTCATACTGATGGAGACAGCTTCTCCGATACAGATGAACTACTCAAAGAGCAAATCGCCTTCTTCTCCATGCTAAAGGGTCAGGAGATAAACAAAGAAGACCTGGGCAAAACCATCGCCACTTCACTCGCCGAATTAGGCGATGTACTCAAAAGCTATGTCGCTGACACCGAGAAGCTATTCGGCGGGGACTTCCGAATCATTGATGAGATAGGCAGAGGTGGTATGGGTATCGTATACAAGGTACTACAGGTAAGCCATAACAAAGTATGTGCCGTCAAAGTCCTGCCTAAGTCTATCATCTCCGATGACACCATCTTTTACCGTTTCAAGAAGGAGGCTGAGACCCTAGAATCCTTCGACCACCTCAACATCGTTGAGTTTATCGACTTTGGAGAGAGTGAAGACGATGTCTACCTTGCTATGGAGTATATCGACGGAATCGGTCTCGACCACATCTTCAACGGGCTGAGGATGGATACGACCAGACGACCTAATGAAGGCGACCTGCGGATGCTACTCAACCAGGAAAGCAACGCCCTACCAGCATCATTCATGCCTAATGAGGGAGACAGACCATACTATTATAAGATCATCGACTGGATGATAGGTGTAATTGATGCGGTCTCCTACATACACGATAAGGGCATCATCCACCGAGACATCAAGCTATCCAACATCATGATAGAGAAACTCACCGGTCGCCCTGTGATACTCGATTTCGGTCTCGCTAAGACCCAGGATGTATCTATGACGGTAGAAGGACAGTTCCTCGGAACGATGCGTTACGCTTCACCGGAGCAGGTTCAGGCTGTACGTCATACTGTAGACAAGAAGAGCGATGTCTATTCTCTGGGAGCGGTTCTTTATGAGATACTAACCCTCAGACCGCTTTTCGTAAGTGAAACGATAGAGCAAATGACTACACAGATCATCATGACCGAACCGCCAAAGGTACGTCTCATCGCGTCAGACATACCCCCAGAGTTGGAAATTATCACCCACAAATGTCTGGAGAAGAACCCCAAGTACCGTTATGACTCGTCTGAAGAGCTTAGGGATGACCTAAAAAGATGGCGAAACGATGAACCGATAAAGGCTAAACCACCAACCAGCATACAAAAGATGGTCAAGTGGACGAAACGAAATCCGGCTAAGGCTGGAGGGCTTGCTGTGGGGGTTCTCGCTACCATATTAATCATCATCATCGTTACCATAGCCTATTTCCAGGTAGATGCTCAAAGAAAGATAGCTGAACAGAGGCTGGAAGAAAAGATCATCGCTGATAAGGAAAGAGACCGGAAAGACCTGCTCCTTGCCGTGAACAAGAACGATATGGAAAGGCTGGACTTCCTCATGGAGATGGAAGTGGATGTAAATGTGAAAGACGAAGAGGGCAACTCACCCTTATGGATAGCCCTGCAGAATGATAACCCCGATATAATAAATGTCTTGCTAGATAATGGAGCAGACATGTCGATAGATGATGACAAACCATTGATATATACTGCCTCGGTAAAAGATTTCGATGAGTTAGCCATACGATTTGTAGAGATGGGTGCGAACCTTGATTATGTGATAAAAGAAGGTCAGTATGAAGGCTTATCTACAATGGTTTACGCAATGCATAGCTTCGGAAACGCCGAATTGGCTAAAGCTATGATTGAAAAAGGGGCTAATGTTCACGTCTATTCCGGTATAGGAAGCAACCTTCTACACTATGCCGCTCTTAATGATTATATCAATATCGCCCGAATGCTACTCGAAGAAGGCGTTGACCCCAACAAGAAGAATGATGACGGTAATACACCTCTATCACACGCATGCTGGTATGGAAAGCTGGATATGTCCAAGCTACTCATCGAGTATGGAGCTGATGTGAATATGGAAAACAACGAGGGCGAAACACCACTTCTGGAAGCATTAACCAACGGCGGACACCCTGATGAATTGTTCTACCTGCTTCTTGACAAGGGAGCTGATGTGAATGCTATGGATGATGATGGATACACCCCGCTATTACGGGCTTTAACCAGCTACAGACAATCTGATATCGCTATTACACTGATTGAAAAAGGAGCGGACATCCATGTCAAAAACCGAGACGGTCGAACTCCGCTTATACTCGCAGCTTATGAAAGACCCGATATCGTAAAGATGCTGATAGAAAAGGGAGCGAAACTCAATGTTAAGGATACCAATAACGGTGAGTCAGCTCTGTATATTGCATCAGATGAGAATATAGAAGTAGTGAGAATACTGCTGGAAGCAGGTGCAGAAGTTGATATAAGGAATAATAACGAAAACACACCACTACACAATGCTTGTGGATGGAGCATGTATGACATTGCGGAACTACTCATCGAGTATGGAGCTGATGTAAACGCAAACAGTACCTCCAACTGGAGACCAATCCATTATGCTGCTTATGATGGGTCCACTGAACTAATCAAGCTACTCATCGATAATAGAGCTGAAGTTAATGTGGTAGGCGATATGGCACTTACCAACAATATCCACACCACAATAGGATATGAGATAACACCGCTACATCTCGCTTCATACTTCGGGCATATCGATACAGTGAAGCTATTGGTACAAAGTGGTGCTGATAAGTCGATGGGAGATTCAGAAGGGAATACAGCCTATGATTACGCAGTGGAGCAACAGCACGAAGAGGTCATCGCTATCCTCGGTCAGTAAGATAAATATCAATCCTGTTTGTATAAAATAATCCATAGTATTCCAATTTATGTATTTGAACATGTATGACCAAACCATAAAGATTTAACGCTTATTTTGTTATCTAATTCGCTTAACTTCCGATAACATCCATAAGTTCATTTAGCACAACCTTATCTAAATTGTTATTTGTAGACGGGGATGATGATGGAAAAAATGGAAAAAACTACAACCGAGGATACTGTTGAGCAACCAGGAGCTATACTATCGCAGAATACCCAAACCATGATGGACTACTACACCAAAGACATCGGAGACGATGAGCGGGACGCCTATCTGCAGAAGCTCCTCGAGGAAGTCCGTGATGAGATACAATCCTCATTCATTCAGGAGATAAAACACATATACTCCCCCCGCGTTGATATACAACAGAGGATGGTTTTACCGGATTCAGTCGATAGGGAGGAGCTAGACTTCTTCGCAAGGAAGCTCTTACTCATGGACAGGGCGGGAGTCAAGCTAGACCTTAATGTCTATCTGCCATTGGCTCTATACTTCCTGCTGGGTGGATACTACCCCGATGGTTTAGACCTGCTCATACGGAATCTCGAATTAGTGGAGGATACCGAGTATGCCATCAACATGCTGGCGGTTACCTTCTACAAGAACGGGAACAAGGATGAGAGTCTTAACCTTCTGGAAGACGCCATCGAAAGAGGAGCGCAACGGGACATCATCTTCTACAACACTTCCCTGCTCAACTATATGATAGGTGATTATGATAGAGCAATACGCTTGCTAGACGGCAGGGAAAACACCCTCTCCAATCGGACTAACTTCTATCTATGCCTCGGTGATTCCTACTACAATCTGGGGGAGGCTGACCGGTCGGCTTTATACTTCGAGAAATACCTTCACAAGAACCCGAAGAACCTTACAGTGCTGAGCAAACTCATCGACATCTATTATGAAGAAGAGAACCATTCCCGCACCCTTAAGTACATTGGCATATACGAAGAGAATGACGGAGACATGAGCAACATGCTTTTCAAGAAGGCTGTGTCACTTTACTTCGTCGAATACTATGAAGATGCTATGCATGTATTAGGCAGACTCTTAAGCATAGAGCGTAAGTATATCGAGGATAAAGGGCGGGACTATCTGTTCGGTTTGTTCGTAGAGGCTTTCAGGATGGACTTATGCGACGAGAAAGTGTTCAAGGTCTTCCGTAGCGAGATGGAATCGGAGGACTGGAACGAGGACATGGTTAACTACCTTATCACACAGATAAAGAACATCCGAATTGAAGAGCCTTCCTCACTTTGCTTCCTCGGCATACTCAACAAGCAAACCGGCAACACCGAACGGGCAAAAGCCATCTTCGAGGAAGTCCTCTCCATCGACCCGAACCATGCTGAAGCTTTGAACTGGCTGGCGATAAGCGAGTTTGAGATGGGCAATAAGGATACCGCTATTGACATATACCAAAAGCTAAGCTTGAACAAGAAAGCGGGGAAAGACCTCTCCTACTTGGTGGCTACACTTTTCATCGAGCGTGAAGACATACATAGTGCCAAGTATGCCGCTTTGAATGCTTATAAGAAAGGGATACATAGTATAGACTTGCTTAAGATGATTGGTTACATCTTTATCGAGCTGAAGGAACTGGACTCCGCTTACGAGTTTTACTTGAAGGCACAGAAGCTCGACCCGCAGAACCTCGATGTACAAAACCAGATTGGCGTCATCTACTTGCTGCAGGGGCGGTTCAATGATGCTGCTATGCTGTTTAAGCGTATAGTCAAGAAAGACCCCACTTTCAAGGAAGCCCACTATAACCTAGGTATCGCTTATAAGAAGATGCTGGAAGAGGAGTCACAGACTCATATCAACAAGTTCTACGAACTATCCAGCGGTAACGAAGAGCAAGAGGTGAATGAGTCTTTCGACTATGATAAGTATGAAATTCAGATCGAGGATTAGCTTTCGTATTTCATCATTGCCTTTTCCCATGTCCCAATGATAAAATATTGTTTTATGGTTAATATCAATTTTTTCTTCTTATCCTTTTTCTATGTGACATATTGTTGACTAAAAACAAATAATTTATTAAATTTAATCTCTGTATATTATTATTTATATAACATAATAACCTATCTATTAGTGTAGGAGGAAGTTAAGAAAAGACATACAAATTATCATAGAGCCTGAGGGTTTTATATACAACTCAATGATTGAGAAAACCAAGGTTTAATAGATAACTCTCCCATAAAGACATGGAATTGTTTATTCTAATCTTTATGCGTTAAATATAAATCAAAAAAGTTTGGGAGGATGAAGCCTATGGGAAACCCTTTAGGAAAGCACCTACTAGCTGAGTTCATCGGTTGTAAAGGGATGGACTTGGACTCGGTTCAGCGTATCAAAGAACAGATGGAATGCGCTGCCCTCGAAGCTGGTGCCACCATTGTCCAATCGGTATTCCATCACTTCAGCCCTTACGGGGTTAGCGGAGTGGTGGTGATATCGGAATCGCATTTAGCCATTCACACATGGCCTGAATACGGTTATGCCGCTGTCGACGTCTTTACCTGTGGCGAGGAAGTAGACCCGCAAGTCTCGCTGGACTACCTAGCTAAGGTTTTCGATGTGGATAAGTTAATCGTAAAAAATGTTAAACGAGGCGATATGAAAGAGATATTACCTCAAAACAAGGAGATAACATATGAAAAAGTCTATATCGGTTAAATCAAGGAAGAAGCCATCTAAAAAGTCATTAGGAGAGTATGACCGGCAGGGTCAATCCGATGACCCATCCTTGACCGTGTGATTCATTATACCTCCTATATGACAAAGGTCTTATCTCACTTTTGCCATAAAGGAGGTATAATGAGTTACCTTTATATACTATAAAGTTTAAACTGCATGTTTCCTAATATAAATCCAACTCATAAGCATAACTATGAATGAATGTCCAGCAAAACGGAATGGCCTTCTATCGTGTATTCACCACAATAAGCAGGTATCAAAAGCGTATCTCCCTTATAAAGACTAATCTCACCTAATCTGTGAAACAATATACTATGACCTTCTACTACAACCAGCACATCAAAGCTATCCTTCCTTGAAGACGTGATGATAGACTCCTTCACTATAATCTTATCTGCGTTAAAGTATTTATTCTTACAAAGCCTGTATCGAGTAAAGTTCTCTTTCTCTTCGATAAGCTCCGCCTCTATGGAACAAGGATTCCCCTCATACTCCGGTTTAATCAATCCTACCATCATATCCAGGTCATTTTCCGTATTGTATAGGTCATAGATAAGTGTTTCGCTTGGTTTAATCTGAGCTAAAAGGATACCCGACCTAAATTGATATAATGTTCCTGATTTAATTTTAAAGCTATCGTCTTTACGGACTTCGACAGGATTTAATGCCTCTTCCAGCTTCCCAGTCTTGATTAAGCTCTTAATCTGCTTATGGTCTAGCCCCTTATCCTTCAGACACAATCCAATCCTACTATCACTACTATCCAATATAAACCATAAAGCCCCAGGCATATCACCCTCAGTTGAGTCATCATCGTTTGTGATAACCATTGGTGATAAATCTTTTCCGATATCGATAAACTTTACTGATAGTGGTAATGTGTTATCGAATTTAATCGCCCCCCTTGAACCGAGTATCTCCTCCGGAAAGCTCTGTATAGCCTTATCCAAAGATGTTCCTCTTAGATAGCCATTGATGATTCGTGACACATTATCTCCAGTACCGGCGAGTTCGATTACTTCTCCGGTATTCGGATATGGTGTATTCTTCATGAGTATATCTTTTATCTTAATCCCGCCCCAGCTTTTCTTCTGAAATATGGGTGAGAATAGTATTGGGTACCATTCCATAGTACACTAGCCTTCTTTAATTTAATGATGCATCAAATATAATAATATATCATCATGTTTGTAAAGCCTGATATCGATATATAAGTGGTTGTTCCTCATTGTTATGAAAGATGTAAACGGAGAATCCCCCCTAGCACTCCTTATTGAAGGGGGTAATAAGAATAAAATCCAAGCCACCCCTTAATTGCGTCTTCGCAGAAGACTAGGGGATTTTAGGGGGATTCCTCTTCAGGTTCATTAATTATTGAGGAGGAATCTATAAGTTTTTCTATGAAATCGATACTTCAAATATTTAATATACCTTTAAATCCTCGATTTTAGTCTACCGGTTGACTTATACCAATTTCATTTAATTTATGGTTATAAATAAAATTAGGTTTATCTAAAAAACGATACTGAATATAATATTAATAATTGGTTTTAAAATACTAATAATTATCAATTATTGGTATTATAGCAGGAGCGCTTGAATAAACAAAAAAAGACCCAGAGTAAAATCTCTGAGTCTCTCCTTATTAATCACAATTTAGCTAATTAATCACAACATCATTATGCGCAGAGATAATGATGCTTTTGTAAAACTTACTAAAAACCAGATACCATTCTAGCCTATTATCCTCAACACGAGGTTACTCACATTATTAGCCTGAGCAAGCATAGAAGCTGAAGACTGAGCAAGAATGCTGTGTTTGGTCATTCCTACATACTGTTTCGCCATATCAGCATCTCTTATTCGGGATTCGGAAGCCTGCAGGTTTTCATGTGCGAGGTTAATACCTCTTAATGTGGTTTCCATTCTGTTTTGGGATGCTCCGATATTAGCTCGTTGCTTATTCACTTTATTCAAGGCAATATCCAGAACAGTAATGGTCTCGGTTGCTCTATCTGGTGTAGAGAGGTCGATTCTGGTTCCTTCCTTCGGTGTAAAGTATTGGATGCTCAATTCCTGTCCAGACTCTGTCTCGTAAGCAGAAGGCGGTATAGAATTCTCCAGATACATTAAATCTTCCAGAGGTTGGTCTTCCGAGTTAAAGAACGACAACTCTCTATAAGCAGGATTATTGTTATCCACACCGGAGATTTCTCCATAGGTTTGCTCGGGTTGACCGGTTAAACCCAGAGTATAACTGCTGAAAGAGTCCATTTCAATGAAGATTCGTTCATCAGTATTAGCACCTGATTGTATAACAACACCGTTCTTACCAGTGTTTTCATCTACATTGAAGTTTGGATTTCTTGCTGCTGCTATGTTTTGAGCTCTAACCACTCCACCCACAGCTTCTCCAGTGGCAACCTCGCCTTCTTTCTGACCAAAGCTGTTCATACCTAGGCTGTATCCATCGAACATTCTTATGGTGTTGAATTTAGCATCTTCGTGAATCCTGTTCAACTCTCTCACCATCTGGTCAAACTCGACAGTGATTTGAGCCCTATCTTCTGCGGTATAAGTACCGTTAGCCGCCTGTACGGTTAGCTCTCTCATTCGATGTAATATGTTGTTACTTTCTTTAAGGTAACCATCGGCGGTTTGTATGAAGGATATGCCGTCCTGAACATTCCTTGCTGCCTGTCTTAATCCTTTAATCTGGGCACGCATTTTTTCAGATACGGCGAGTCCAGCCGGGTCATCAGCCGCACGGTTGATTCTTTCACCGGAGGACAATACTTCAAATGTTTTATCGAGATTTTTTACATTGATATTGTAAAACCTGTGAGCTTTATTCGCAGGTATATTATGGTTTATAATCATATTCTACCCTCATTAATTTAGATTTAATTTTGTTTGATAAAAAATCTAAATAATGAACGTCGGGTAAATCTTAAAAGCTACCTATCTCCATCCAGGAGATTAAAAACTACCACTAACATCCATGTTATTGACAATTAACCGTTTTTATCAAACATTAAATTTTATTATCGTCAGGGGAGTATATAAAACTTTAACGTGCGAATTGAATTTATCGATTTTTTTACCAATCTGCCATTAATTTAATCTACATTTAATCATTAGGAGGGTCTTTCCTGTTCGGGGGCTTCTATCTCGCTTTTCGGGTTGACCAGGGCTATTAGAAGCTGAAAACCCCACCTAACCGAAACAAAAAGCAAGACCAGGATAAGGCTGAGCTTCTCCCACCATATCCATTCAATATCAAGATAGGTTCGGATAGCAGGATAGAGCGCAACTGTCAATACCCAAAACAATATCACCGCTAAGCCTATCACAAAACTGACTACCTTAAAAGAAGCCCTGTTCAAAGTTAGCAGTAGAAGAGGCATAACCAGGCATAAGACGAGGAAATCCAATGTCAGATAAACATCAAACCGTATCCACCAAAAACCAACATCTATGTCAATTAAAGTAAGGTCATAACCCATATAGATTAGAAAAGCCAGAACACCTATCCCTATAAGCCCGAGTATAAGAGGAAGAATGTTTATCCGCTTAAACTCATACCAGTTCAATGCTTTATGGTTGAGGTGCTTCTTATCATCTTTAAGTCTGTCTTCTGCTATGTTTAGCGAACCCTTAACCTGTTCATCATCAGGTATTATCTCCAATGCGGATTCATAATACTGTTTAGCATTTTCGTTATCCCCATTAAGTAGGTAGCAATGTCCGATTTCCTTTAATACTGTAGCTTTGAACATCTGAAGAACAGTTATATCCTTAGTGATAGGGATTAACAAGTCGACTGCTTCTTCATACTTCCCTAACATCTTCAGTGCCATCGCTTTGTAGAACAAGACTTCATTCTTTATACCTATATCGGGCTTAATCTCCAGCACTTTATCGAATGCGTCAACGGCTTTCTCGAACTGGTTTAGCTCATTTCGGCAATACCCGATATTGTACCATACATTCTCTAATCTATCGTTAATGGTAAGGATTTGCTCGAAATAGCCTACAGCTTTCTTATACTCACCATTCTTCATTAGCTGTCTACCTTCATTAAATAGGCGTTCTGCCTCTTGGGTCTGTCTCTCATTCATGGTTGTAATAGTCCTTATTTTTTTAAATAACTCACATTTTAATAGATAAGCTATCTCTGGTATTTAATAATATAAGAAAAGATGCTATATTAGTAAAAAAAAATTTATAATAATATATAATTTGATAGAATGTTAATCCTGGTCAACAAGTTCACCACCGCTTAGATAGAGTATGCGGTCACTTACACTACGACCAAAGAACAAATCATGAGTACTTACGATGATAGTTGTATTTAGTTCCCGGTTTAGCTTCAGAAAGATATCCTCTATTCTCCGGATGTTATCCCGGTCGATGTTGGCGGTGGGTTCATCGAGTAGTAGGACTTTCGGTGATATAGCTAAAGCCCGGCAGATAGCTACCCGTTGAATTTCTCCCCCGGATAGACTATTGCCCTTCCGCTTCTCAAAGCCGTCCATACCAACCCAACCCAGAGTATCATGGACGATTCGGCTGACACTCTCACCTTTCATTTTACGCACCTTCAGTCCATATGCTACATTATAGAAAACCGTCCCGGATAGCAAGACCGGGTTTTGATGGACATATACTGTATCAGCACGGGTTTTACGATAGTTTTCTTTCTCGATGGGCTCTTCATAGATTAGCACCCTACCTTTCTCAGATTTGATTAAGCCGTTCAGTATCTTAAGCAGGGTGGTCTTGCCTGCCCCGCTCGCTCCGAACACAGCATAGATTTTGCCTTGTTCTATATTGAGTTTAGGTATGTTTAGCACATTATGCCCTTTCTGGTAGGCATATACAAGGTTTCTTATCTTATATACATGTTCTATTGAGGTTTTCATTTCTTCTCTTTCTTTACGATATAGTGTAACACAAAATTGATGGTGAATGCGATAAACATCAATATGATACCTAACGAGAAGCCAAAAGCAAATTCCCCCTTGCTGGTCTCCAATACAATAGCAGTAGTCAGCGTCCGGGTCTTCCACCTGATGTTCCCGCCTACCGTCATCGCTATCCCCACTTCACCGATGACCCTGCCAAACCCGGTAAGTATGGCAGAGAGGATGACGGTTTTCCCTTCTATGATTATGGTCTTTATCACATCCAGGCGGGAAGCTCCCAGAGTAATCAAGGTTTCATGTAGCCGGCTGTCCAACTTTGATATACCCGATACGGTTATGGATACTATGATGGGCATGGATAGTATCACCAGTCCCGATATGATAGCGTAAGGGGTGAACAATATGTTCAGATAGCCTAATGGACCGGAACGGGAAACCATAAAGTAAACCATGAGTCCAATCACCGTAGTAGGAAGTGCAGTTAATGTATTGAATAAGGCAACCAGTGGCTTTTTTAAGCGAAACTTGTTCAATCCTATGACTATCGCCAGAGGAACGCTAATGAATGTAGAAATGAGTATAGCACTTACCGCAATCCTTATCGAGGTAAAAGCTATATGATAAACTTCTTTGTCAAAGGTGAATATTAGTTCGAGAGCCTTTAAGAAAGGGTTGGGATCATTATGCATGACCTATTACCATAACCTTAAAGTGTAAATCAATTATTCATAAGTATGAAACAGTTGCTGACCTTCTACTGTATAAGACTTGATTAGATTCTTTGCTTCTTCCGAAGTGAACCACTCTATAAGAGATATTGCCGCTTCGTATCTAACATGAGGGTATTTCTCCGGATTTATGGCAATAATGCCGTATGGATTGAACAGCATTTCATCATTCTCATGCAAAATGGTAATGCTAATCGTATCCTTCATGGATAAGTAAGTCCCCCTATTAGCAAGTGTATAAGCCTGTTGTTGGTCAGCCATGGTAATAACATCACCCATACCTCTTCCAGCTTCCTGATACCAATCTCCGCTTGGTTCTATCTCGGCTTTCTCCCATATCTGCTGCTCCTTCTTATGAGTGCCGGAGTCATCTCCTCTTGATATAAAGATGGTTTCCTTCTCCGCTATTATTTGGAATGCTCGTGCAGCCTTTCCTTCACCCTGGATACCAGCGGGGTCATCTTCCGGACCAAGTATGACAAAGTCATTATACATGATGTCTTCCCTGTTTACTCCATAACCTTCTTCAACGAACTCCATCTCCGCTTCTTTAGCGTGAACCATAACTACATCCACATCGCCGTTTCTTCCAAGGTTTAAAGCAGCCCCTGTTCCTACAGCTATTACATCCACACTTATTTTGGACCTATCCTCAAACACTGGTAACATATATTCAAGTAGACCGCTATTCACTGTACTGGTTGTGGTAGCGAGTTTTATGTCAGCCTTAGATATGCGTAGCTTTCTATCATCCTTATTAGTGGCACTTTCTATTATTTTTTTTGACTCAGGGTCTAATTCTTTTTCTTTGGGTTTGCCTGTCTTTTCTTCTTGTTGGGGTTTCTCTTCATTATCTTTAGTATCATCTCCGCAAAAAACGAATGAGAAAGCGAGTAGAATTATCATTATAATAAATAAGACTCTTCTCATCTTCATATAATCCTCCAATATATTTGTGTATTCCTTATTAATAATAAAATTTCATTTAACAACAAATATTTGGTATAATTTAAAGAGAAACTTTTTATTAGAAAATGTAAATCTAAGCGGATACCAAGAAGGATTTATGATACATCCCGATATCGCATTGAATAAGATACTACAAACCAACACTCGAATGAATATAGAAAATATATCCATCAACAAAACCTTAAACCGGATTCTATCCAAAACCGTTTACACCAATAAAGACTCACCCCCATTCAACAAATCAGCTATGGATGGTTTCGCTCTCAACTCTATGGATGATTCCGACAAATACCAAATCATCGAGACTATACCAGCAGGATATACTCCAACCAAGCATATTCGAAAAGGTAAATGCTCCAAAATCATGACCGGGGCTCAAGTCCCATCTGGTGCTGATAGAGTAGTCCGCAGGGAGTATGTCCTGGAAGAAGACGGCTACATAACCATTCTACGACAGGACTCACCCAATATAGCATACCAAGGGGAGAATCTGAAAAAAGGTGATAAAGTCCTAGATGCGGGAATCATCATAAAACCCCATCACATAGGCATTATGGCTTTCTTTGGAACAGCGTATGTTAAGGTCAGTAAACAACCCAAAGTGGGAGTGATAACCACCGGCTCTGAGCTGGTTGAAGCGGGGGAAGAGCTTACAGTAGGGAAGATATACAATAGCAACGCCCCTCAACTAATCGCCCAGATTGAAAACCTCAGTATGCTCGGGTCTTACTATGGAACGGTTGCTGACGATATGCCTACTACCATTAACGCTATCAACAAAACACTTGATGAATGCGACATGCTCATCATGTCGGGTGGGGTCTCGATGGGAGACTATGACTATGTCCCCGAAGCGCTGAAAAAAGTATCAGCAGAGACCATCTTCAAGAAAGTGCTGATAAAGCCGGGTAAGCCCACTGTCTTTGCGAGAAAAGGTAATAAGGTCATCTTCGGTTTACCTGGAAACCCTGTCTCTACATTCATTCTGTTCGAAGTATTCGTCAAACCTTTACTATATAAGATGTCCGGTCATGATTACCATCCGGAGCTTGTCACCGCAAAGATGGCTGAGACTATCAAACGAAAGAAGACCGAACGGGTGGAGTTCAGACCTGTAAAGCTAATAGACGGTAAGGTCTACAATACCAGTAAATATCATGGCTCTGGTATGCTTAATGTCTTTACGGAAGCCAATGCCCTTATTAGAATTGAAGAAGGGGTGGGTAAAGTCCCCGAAGGAGAGATAGTCCGTGCGAGACCGATTTAACAGAGAAATTGACTACTTACGCATATCCGTAACTGACAAGTGCAACCTGCGTTGTGTGTATTGTATGCCCAAAGAAGGCGTCCCGCTAAAGCCATACCATGAGATACTTCGTTACGAACAGATACGGGACATTGTTAAGGAAGCAGTAAACATCGGTATAAACAAAGTCAGACTCACTGGTGGAGAACCCCTCATCAAGCGGGATATCGAAGAGCTGGTCAGGATGATAGCAAGCATAGACGGCATAAACCACATCGGAATGACCACCAACGGCATACTGCTTCCCGAAAAAGCATTCCTATTGAAGGAAGCAGGACTACATAGCCTTAACATATCGCTTGATACATTGAACCCGGATAGATACAAACACATCACCCGAGTAGGAAACATAAACCGGGTATTGATAGGGATAGATACTTCCATAGCACTCGACTTTCCTATCAAGATTAACATGATCATCTTCCAAGAAACCACCAATGAAGACATAGCCCAGATGTCCGGCTTTTGTAAGGATAAGGGCATAAAGCTACAACTAATCAAACATTACCACCTAAGTCTATCCAAGAAGGATAACCGGCACTACCATAGACCTCCTCAATGCTCGGAGTGTAATCGTATTAGACTTCTATCAGACGGCAGAATCAAGCCATGCTTACACTCTAACGATGAGCTGAAGGTCAACTTCAATGACATCAAAGGTACACTAATCAATGCTGTCAAAGCTAAGCCGGCATCGGGAGAGTCATGCACTAATAGAAACATGTCCCAGATAGGAGGTTAACCAATGGATGAGTTCACACATACCGACTCAGAAGGTAAAGCAAGCATGGTTGATGTATCAGGTAAGCCTGTGGTAAAGCGAACAGCCATCGCCAGCGGTCGGATACTCCTTCAGCCTAAGACCATCGAGCTACTCAAGGAGAACAGGATTAAGAAGGGCGATGTCCTTACTGTCGCCAAGATAGCCGGCATCATGGGAGCAAAGAAGACCTCGGAGCTGATACCCCTCTGTCACGGCATTAACCTTGAACATGTAGGACTGGAGATGGATGTAACGGATGAAGGGGTAGAAATCAAGGCTTACGCTTCCACTTCGTATAAGACAGGTGTTGAGATGGAGGCTCTGACTGCTGTCTCGGTGTCCGCCCTAACCATATACGATATGTGCAAGGCAGTGGACAAAGAGATGATCATTACAGATATTAGCCTTCTGGAAAAGAGAAAGGAGGATATCATAGATTAGTTATGGGAAAAGTGTTATCCATTAACATATCATCAGAAAAGGGAAAGAAGAAGACCCCCATTGATAAAGCCCATATCATCCAAGGATATGGGATAGAAGGTGATGTGCATGCTGGTAACTGGCATCGCCAAATCAGCCTATTATCAAAGAACTCCATCGATAAGATGAAAGCTATGATGCAAAGGAAAGGCAAAACCATATCAATTAACTACGGGGACTTTGCCGAAAACCTAACCATCGAAGGAGTTGACCTGTTAACCATCCCTATAGGCTCGACTATAAAGACATCAGGCGGTGTCATGCTAGAAGTGACGCAGATAGGCAAAAAGTGCCACACTGATTGCGAAATCTATCGGTTGGTAGGCGATTGTGTTATGCCAAGGGAAGGCATCTTCGCTAAAGTGATAAAAGGCGGGGAAATCAATACTAACGACGAAATAGAGGTTATTAACTATGCTGAAAACCGCAGTGTTAACCATAAGCGATAAGTGTTATGCCGGCAAAAGGAAGGATGAATCAGGCAAGACGATAATCGAAGCGATGAGAACACTCCCATCGGATATTATCGCATACGACATTGTCCCGGATGAACATGACAACATAACAGAGAAACTCATACACTATTGTGATGAATTGAAAGCAGACTTCGTCATTACCACCGGCGGAACTGGCTTTTCAAAAAGGGATGTCACTCCGGAAGCCACCAAAGAAGTCCTGGATAGAGTGACACCAGGCATATCCGAGGCAATACGCTCTGAATCAATGAAGATAACCCATAAGGCGATGCTGTCCCGTGCGGTGTCTGGGATAAGAGGCGATACACTCATCATCAACTTTCCGGGAAGCTCCAAAGCGGTATGGGAAGACCTCGAAACTGTAATGCCCGTCCTGGTACATGCTCATGATATGATAATGGGCAAAGGACATTAGTCACCCTTCCTGTTTAGCTTCCAACCTCTCTGGTTGTTCCTGATCTTGATATCCATCAAGTCCATCTTCGCTTCCAGCTCCTGGGCTATCTCCGGATGGTTCTCAATCAAATCATAACTCTCCTGCGGGTCTGTTTCGAGGTTGAACAGGTAAGGTCCTTTGAAAGTGTCTACTGGCCAAGGATTAGGGTTAATGTCTGTAACCTGATGCTCTCGATGATATTTCCAGTCACCCCAGCGGATAGCCCATAAGTCAGACCGCCAGTAGAAGTATAGTTCATCATGTGGAGTATGGTCTTCACCATGCAGAAGAGGCATTATATCGACGCCATCGATGATTCTATCCTTCGGGATTGGCAGTCCCGATATGGTCAGGAAAGTGACGAACAGGTCAAATCCCATGCACATCTCGTCTGACTCTATCCCTTCTGGTATCTGACCTTTCCACTTCGCAATG
Source organism: uncultured Spirochaetia bacterium (assembly GCA_964447635.1). Classification (GTDB taxonomy): domain Bacteria; phylum Spirochaetota; class UBA6919; order CAYUUC01; family CAYUUC01; genus CAYUUC01. The sequence continues at coordinate 25,024 of CAYUUC010000003.1, read as the reverse complement.
AATGGCACTCGATGTCCACCTTCGAAAACTTCCCGCTTCCTTCCACGGTATTGACCATTAGACCCCTGATACCATGGTCCGTTGTCGCTGGTGAAGATGATAAGCGTATCCTCTACCAGCCCGTGTTCCCGCAAAGTATCTATCACTTGACCGACGCTCCAGTCTACCTCTTCTACGCTGTCTCCATACAAACCGGCTTTAGACTTACCCTTGAAGTCTTCCCCGGCGTGTAGAGGGATATGCGGGGCAGTATGAGGCATATATAGGAAGAATGGGCGATTCCTATTCTGTTCTATGAACTTAATCGCTTCTTTGGTATAGTTGCCGGTAAGCTGGTCCTGATCTACCGGTGCTTCCAGCTCCACCTTATCATTACGGTAAATCTGGAATGGAGACTGGTCATTACTCCACAAGGACCCGTAGAAAAGGTCAAACCCATGGTCGGAGGGTAAATGGGGATGTTTATTACCCAGATGCCATTTCCCGATTAGTGCTGTCTCATAGCCGGCTTTCTGGAAGATAGATGGGAAGGTGACTTCGTCTTGGGGGAGTCCAATCTCGGTATCGATTAAGACACTCTGTCCAAAGCCGAATAGAGTATCAGGGTTAAGCAAAGCATCAGTCAAACCGGTTCTGATGAAGTACCTTCCGGTAAGTATGCCTGCCCTAGCTGGAGAGCAAATCGATGCTGTGGAGTAGTAGGATGTCAGTTTGATGCCTTCATTCGCCATCTGATCAATATTCGGTGTAGAGATGGCTGTTGAGCCATAGCATCCGATATCACCATACCCAAGGTCATCGGTTAGGATGAGGATTATGTTTGGTGCATCGGTTAGACGGTCTGCTGGAGAGATTGTATCAAGGAATGCTTCTTTCATATCCGGTCTTTTATCGGTCACACCATTGAAATGCCTTCTAACAAAGATATAGATTACTAATGCGATGATTAAGACCAGTATTATACCTAAAATGATAAAAGGTTTCTTGGAGCGTTTCTTCTTTTTAGCAAACTTTTTATCACTGGTTTTCCCTTTCAATTTTTCTCTTAATTTATCATCTTCGTTCATAATGCTTTCCTTAACATTAAAAATTTATTATAATCTAGATTAGAAGTAATAAAATAAATAATGGTAGGCAATAGCATAACTCCATTAGGAAGAAAATTAAAATGGATGGAATTAAGCTGGGTGCATTGTGCTTATACAAAGGCTATGATGAAATAATAAAGCTAATCAACAAACATAAGCTTTTCATGAGTAATGAGACTTACCACGAAGGGATTAGTCCTAATTCTTCCCGTTATATCATTTTCGATGAAACCCCCCTTGTCATAAACAAAAGCCAAAACAACATATTCAAATTCCAGATTATACTTAATAGTCTATCTGTTAACCTGCCCTACTTTTCAATCTTCAATACATATCTAATAAAGACTAAAAAGGAGAATTGGCGAAAACTCCTTACAAAGCAAGAGCTGGACATACTTAAAGACTACAAAAATGAAAAGAGCAAACTTGAATTCATCGCTGGAAGAGGTCTTCTTAAACTGCTTATCATCGCATACCATACGACCAAAAATGGAAACAACCTAAAACCGAATGATTTAATGATAAAGAGAGACAAATCGGGTAAACCCCGCCTATTAGTAGAAGAAGACGAGAAGCATCAGTATAAGGTCTGCATCTCTCACAAGGATGACTACATCTTCTGCGGTTTCCACCCCTCTAAAAGATTCGGTCTGGATGTAGAAAAGATAGACCTAAGACTGGAAAGGGTCAAGAAGTATTACCTGGATAACAGGGAGGATATCCTTATCAAGTCTCATGCGGGGAATAGCGAGGAATACCTCGAGAGTCTTGCCAAAGTCTGGGCGTCCAAAGAATCATTGGTAAAGTACAATGGGTCAAACCTACTCACTACTGCTTCCAACACCAAACTTAAATCACTCGATGGTGATAAATACCGGCTTAATACTATGGTCAAGAATAGGAAAGGGAGACTGGAGAAACTGGTAAACTCATACAACTATAACTTTGATGGACATGTGTTTAGTGTTGTCATTTAATCTTTTAATATAAACCATAATCACAAAGAAAGGTAAAATCAAACCATGGGAAACAAAATCACCCAGTTTTTAATAGTAATAGTCTTAGCTGTTCTCTTATTTACATCAGCTTACTTCTCACTACAGCTAAACAATATAATGATACCGATAGTTGTTATTTTGATGAGTTTATTACCCATACTCACCTCAATTATCATTAAGGCAGACCTGAAGCGAGAGATACCTGATATGTTGTTTGGGGCAATAGATACGGGGCTACTAACCATCCCAGCTCTCATCGGTGGAAGCATGTATGGTGTGATTGGAGCGATAGTAGGTGGTGTTGTTGGGGATGCTGTAACAGACGCCATCGCAGGCTTCTTCGAAGGAGCTATAGCCGAATGGTTAAGGAAAAAGGGTATTGAAGAATCCCGGGAAGCAATGACATCGAGTCTGGGTAAGATGACCGGATGCCTAATAGGTTCAGGATTAGTGCTATTAGTAGCAGTATTGGTTGGTGTAGATGTAAAGAACATCTTTGCTTCGGTGTAGTCTAAAGTCATTATAGATAAAGATAGAGCCTGCCGGAGTACCCGTAAGGTCTACTCAGACAGGCTCCTTCACCTTATTCACATTTATTTAAGATTTATAGAAGATTGCTTGATTTGGTTTTTGGTTTATTCTGCTTCTACATTAATCTTTCTTGGTTTTAGTTTTTCAGATTTTGGTAAATCGAGACTTAAAATGCCGTTTTCCATCTTAGCGTTAATCTTATCCACATCGACGGAATGGTTCAGGGTAAAGTTTCGCCTGAAGTTCTCCAGGACAAACTCCTGTGACATGCATTTCACATTTTCCTTATCGGAGAAGTCCTTATGGGTCTCCACAGTGAGGACATCATCTTCCACATTGATGTCCACATCGCTTTTTTCTATACCCGGCATCTCTAACTCGATAGTAAAAGCATTGTCATCTTCTATGATATCTGCCGGTGGTATGGCGAAATCATAGTTTCGGGTTTCCAAATCCTGTTTGTTTTTCGTGATTATATCTTTATCAGTCATGGTTTATTATACCTCCTTAATATGGTTTAGTTTTCCTTTAGCCTATTTGTATCTTCTTAGGTTTAGCTTTTTCTTCTTTCTTTAATATGATTTTCAGTATACCGTTTTTATACTGTGCTTCCATTCCTTCAGGGTCGATAGGTATACCGAAACGCAGAGACTTGTTAAGACTGCCGAACTCTCTTTCCCTTCTGATGTACTTCTTATCTTCCTTTTCTTCTCCTTTCTTGTCTACATTAATAGTTAGGACATTATTCTCGAAGCTAAGGTCGATATCTTCTTTATTCACACCGGGTATCATTACTTCCATCTCTACATTATCACCCATATCATATACATTAATCGGGGGATAGTTAACATAGCCGTTTCTCATGTATTGACCCCGGTTAAGCCTGTTTCTTAATCTCATCATATCATCTAATATATCAAAATACATAATTATACCTCCTGGTTTTTGGTTTTACTTATTTAATCTTTATTCGATGCTAATCTTTCTCTTTTTGGACTCAGAGCCTTCTTTCTTTGGTATGTCTATTGATAGCACACCGTTTTTGTATGAAGCTTTGATTTTGTCTTCTTCCACATCAGAGTCGATGCGAACTGACCTTTCGAAATAGCCATAGCTTCTTTCTACTCTATGATACTCCTTATCCTTTTCTTCCTTTTCGTGCTTCTTTTCACCAGATATGGTCAGGATGTTGTTCTTAATCTCGATCTCTATATCACCCTTATCCAAGCCGGGGAGTTCAGCATCGATATAGACTTTCTTGTCGTCTTCCCTTATATCGATTTGGGGGGTGAACTCTCTTGATGCTAATGTATCTGAGGTTGAGATGTCACTTCCCCAATCAGAGAAGAAGTCATCAAATAAGCTGTTCATCCTTCTTTGGAATCTTTCTAAAGGTGAAAAATCACTTTCTCGCCTTCTTTCCAAAGCTCTTTCTCTCTTATTATCCTTATTCTTTTTACCAAACATAGCGATAATCCTCCTTTTACTAATGATATTAATTTATTTGAATTAATTTTTTGTTTTTCATGTTAATCCTATCCAATTCCACTTATTATATAATGCATAAACCGTGCCAAAATCATGCCGGTTTTACTTCGGTTCAATTTAATTACAAGAATATCATATGCATATTTCATGCCATTTTTTCGTTATTTGTTTTTAAGAATTTTTATTATATTGTATACTAACAGATGATGTAAAGACGATGTAAATAGCTATACAGCAAGCTGTTAAGGAGATATAGTATGAATAAGCTCAGGATTTTTGCCATACTGCTTATATTAATGAGTGTCCCTGCCTTCACCTATGACGAAAACGACCTGAAACGACTAAACATGGACAATATATGCTCATACTGCAATCTGAGAGACGCTGACCTTAGCTATGGAGACTATACCGGAGCAGACCTTTACTGTGCTAATCTAAGCTTGACCAACCTCACCGAAACCATATTCAATGAAGCGGAGATGTATAAAGTAGACCTGACCCTGGCTGAATTCTATCATACCGAATTTAAAAAGGCAAACCTCACCCTCGCTACTTTCAAAGACTCCACCCTAGCAGGAGTAGATCTGAGCGAAGCATGCCTAATCGACGCCCACTTCAAGCGGGTGAACTTCAAATATACCGACTTAAGAGGGGCAGACCTAACCGGTGTAACCATGGATGATATAAACTTAAGCGGGGTGGATATGACAGGCATTGACTTATCGGGGGCAGACTTGCGTAAGGTATCCGCTCATGACACGGACTTCTCCGTCTCTGACCTATCAGGGGCAGACCTGCGGGGGGTTTACTTTACAGTAGTCAACTTCTCCGATGCAGACCTGACCGGGGCGGACTTACGGGGAGCAGAGCTTCGAGAAGCCAATCTGGATGGAGCTAACCTGGAAGGCATCCTCATCGATGAAGACACCCGGGGGATAGATAAAGAAGCCGACCACATAGCTGACCTTAAAAAGGCTATGACCGGGCTGTGTGACTATTGCGACTTACATGGAGGGGATTATAGCGGGGCTCCTCTTCTAGGGGCTAACTTTACCCATGCCAACCTGCGGGATACGGATTTCAGCTATGCTTACATGGAAGGCTCAGACCTGTCTTACGCGGACTTAACCGGGGCAGACTTCAGCGGGGTATACATGTATGGCTCGATTGTTAAGTATACCCAGGTTGTAGATGTAAACTTCAACAATGCCAATTTACAGAGTGCGAGGTTTGACGGAGCTTATATAGAAGATGTAGACTTTTCCAGCTCCAACATGAGGAGTGCGGACTTTACCTATGCTAATCTTATCAGGGTGGACTTCTCCGGGGCGGACCTAACGGGGGCGGACTTCTCTGATGCTACTATGAAAGACATACGATATAATAGTGAGACTAAGGGACTTAAGTATTGGTTAGATTAGTCTAATTTTCTGTATAAAGAGACCTTTTAGACCTATCGAGTCATTTTGACACTGATGTTTTTTAATCGTTTTTATAATTAGTAAATTTTACACACATTTCATTCTTATATCGTATTCTATTGTATCAATTCTGCTAATAGGTTTGATAAATCTTCGATGAGTGAATGCCTTTATCATTCTTTGGTTATCCTTGGTAGGATGAGGGTAACATCTGTTCCTTTTATGCTGTCTTTCCTATTTGCGATTCTGACCTCGCCTTTATGCTGTGAGATGATTTTCTGTACTATAGATAGACCTAGACCGGAACTCTGACTGTTGGTGGTGAAGAATGGCTCGTATATCTTATTGATAAGTTCATCGGGTATACCAGAGCCGGTATCCTTAACCTGGATGCTGGTTGTATCCGCATCCTTCCATGCTAATATGGAAAGCGTGCCACCTTCTCCCATAGCGTTAATCGAATTGATGAACACATTGATGAGGACTTGCTTTATCCTCTCCAGGTCGGCGAAGACCATAAAGTCTTCTTCTACCCTATTATCCACAACAATGTTTTTCTTCTTTATGTGCTGGTTAACGAAGAAAAGAGTGTTTTCAATCAATTGGTAAAGATTTATCATTGTATTGTTAATCGGGATGTTCTTAGCGAATGATGAAATGTTCTTGACCAGGCTTTCCAGGCGATTAATCTCGGATACAACCTTCTCCATCACCCGTTTCCTGTCGTCATTCTCGTCGAAAGTATCCTCTATGTATGAGCAGAACATACTCATGCTGGTTAGCGGATTCCTTATCTCATGAGCTATACCGGCAGAGAGTGTTCCCAGGGATGCAATCTTCTTAAGTTCGGGGAGTTGTTCTTCCATCTTACGGTATTTGGTTATATCTTTGAACACGGTGATTTTAACGCTAACATCCTTCTTCTCCCTCTTACTGTATATCTTATTATCGAGAACCTTGGTGTTTATATCCAGGGTAATAGGAGTATACTTATAATCTATGGTAAGTTCGAGTGATTCTTCTTTTCTGTGAAAGTCGAAAGCGATTTGAATAAGGTTTTTTATCTTCTTGTTCTTCATCTTTCGAATTAGGTAGTCCCTGTTATAGCTTGACCCTTCAATCAAGTTGTAGTATCGTAATTCATCCTTATCTATTATCTTATCGCTTATACCGAGTATCTCTTTTGCGGTTTCGTTTATGTTTACTAATATATTGGCTGAGTCAGTCACGATTATACCCATTGGTATGCTTTGTATGAGGTCTCGATTGAACACCCTGAACTTTTCCAGGTGTTCTGAATATGAATTGATTACGCTTTCCAGCCGGTTTAATTTTTTCCTGGTTCTTGAGTTTTCAATAATTTTGCTTATTCTAAAGGGGAGAGTTTTTTTGAGGCATTCATTCTTCACGAAATATGTTTCTATAGAGTTGTTTAGTAAATCAATCGCTTTGTTTTCGAATTCAGGTTCGGTGATAATGGTTATAGGAATTTCCTCGTCGAATTTCTTTATTCGGCTGATTAGTCTTGGTATACTCTTATTCTTTAAAGGGAATTCGACGATGATTAGATGGAAGTCGGTTTCTGATAAGTCTTTTATGAAAGTGGTATTCGATTGGTATGTCAGTAATGTAAAGTCATCTATACTACTACCGGTTAAAGCTTCAGATATGAATTTTACCGTATCCTGTTTCTTACCTAATAATCCGATTATAGGTCTTCTTTCCGTTCGCATTAATGCTTATCCTAAGTTTATCTAAATGAAGATATATTAATATATAACCGATAAATAATTTAGCAGATTTTATAAAATCTTTTAAGAATAAGTGTTATATATCAATGCTCATTATGAGTAAATTAATCAGAGTTTTGAAATCTACAAATAATTTCATTTAACTTTCTTTAATGTATATACTTAGGAGCATTTATTGTAAGAGGATTTCAATATGAGAACTAATAACAAAACCAGTCTAAAATCAATTTTAGCTCTGGTCCTTATAGCTATCATAGGGTGGGGGATAAACGGTAGCCTATCATCGCAGGAAACAGGATACTTCCTCGGGATAGACGACTCCGAACTTAAGTTTGACGAAGATAGTCCGCTAAACCTTAACGATGACGATATCCAATTCGCAAAAAGAGATGACGGCTACTTCGATATATACATAAGGAAGAAGCCAAGCATTCAATCCGTACTCGTTACTTCAATCCCTGGAGACGATAACTATGTTACTTCCGAGATATATGGTTTACGAGCATCAGACTACAATCCAGTAAACGGTGACGAGAAAAGGATATTCGACGGAGAATTCTTAGAACTAGAGAATAGATACTTCCTCGTAGACTCCAGCACAGAACCAGCATTACCGTTCTTCGACAACGCATTCCACATACTTGTTCCTCCCCTACTGGAGTACGGCTATGAGTACGTTGGTCAATATGGTATGATAAGACTAAAAGAGGGGATGAAGATAAACATCCGCACCTATGATGACAGATTCGCCAACAACCGGGCAAACTTCCTCGACAATATTTTTACCATCTCATTCGATGATACAGCACCAACAGTCAAACTATTAGGCTACGAAGAAATTAACAAACAGTTCATCAAAATCTTTGTCAGGTATGAAGATGATAAAGATTACGACTCGATGTTCATAAAGGAAAGCAAACCCAAAAACGAAAGGTTTAAAGCTCTGAATGTAATTAACAACGTTGTCCCTGAAGACATGGCCGGGCAACTCGTAGGCATGGAGAGAAACCCGGATGATGGTAGCCTTAAGCTGAGAATGCATATCGATATAAAGAGACCGGAAGAGCGGGAAAGGACTATTGTAGTAACTGCCATCGATAAGAGCGGCAACTCAGCAAAGACCCCAATCGTGTTCACCATAAAGCCGATGGAGGAAACCGAAGAACCGGAAGAAGAAGAGCCCATCGAAGAACCAGAGCGATACGATGACCGAACTGTGGATACCTTCAAGGACATAGCCAACGAAACCGGTGGGAAGAACCTTATTAGCGAATCCCCGGAGAACCTTCCGGAGAAAATCATCCAGGCTATAAACGATGCTACAAAGGGCTATGATGGGGATGACCTCGACCTCATTTTTGCAATCGACTCTACCGGTAGTATGTCCGATGATATAGACTATGTTAAGCAGGAGCTTAAGAGCATACTCCGCACCATAACCGACCAATTCCAGTTTGCTAATCTAGGTATGGTTCTATATAAGGATAGGGGTGATGACTTCGTATCTAAGACGTACCCATTTACACAGGATTTGACCAGGTTCAAGATGCAGATAGATTCGGTAAGACCGGAAGGCGGGGGAGATAAGCCGGAAGCCATCATCGATGCTCTGGAAACTGCGATAAAGGATTTCAGCTGGACTGCTGGCAAAAGGGTCATCATCCTGATGGGAGATGCACCCCCACATGAATACTCGGTAGACGGTAATAGAAAGACTATCGAGGATATCTATGATATGGCGAAGAACCACGATATCACCATCCAGATTTATACAATAACTGTCCCTACTTTCTAAATCCTCATCTCAATGCTAAACCAACTATTCGGTGACTTTCAATCCTTTCATAGATATGATGCTTGTAAAGTATAATAAAAAATCTTTATATATTATTTATGTTTCTATATTTATATCCTAGTCCATAGGAAACAAAGCTATGATTGGATATCAAGAATAGATAAAGGTTATCCCCACTAAAATAAAATTCTTATACCATGTCATCCGTAAAATGAGTATATTTAACATATATACTTTTATTAGATAAGGAGGCATAGCCAATCATGAAAAGGTTTAGCCTAACTTTTACTTTAGTAATGTTAATGATAGCCAGCCTTGTCTTAATCGCTCAGGATACGAAGGACATCATCAAGACCACATCCGATGGAGAGGAGGAACTCCGCATGGAACGACTCGCAGTCGTTATCGGTGTAGGAGACTACCTCAGCAACCAAGTATCAGACCTTAAGTATACCGTATCAGATGCGGAGAAGATGGCTGATGTCCTTACCGATTACGGTATCTTCGATGTACATCTCTACACCAACGACTCGGAGATGAAACCAACCAAAGACAACATCGAATCAGCTTTAGAAGACTCTAACTACCTCGCTTCCAGGAGTATGATAAAGTCATTCGTGCTCTACTTCTCCGGTCACGGCTTCCAGCAGGATGATGTAAACTACTTAGCCCCTATGGAAATCAATCCGGAAAATCCCGAACTCACCGGCATCAATCTAAACGAAGTTCTCGAACTAATCGACAGCATACAGGAAAACGCCAAAGTCATGGTATTCATGGATGCATGCAGGAATGACCCATCAGGTAGCAAAGGCTTCGGCAAGGGTTTCGCTCAAGATGATGAGTCTCACGGATACGGCATCTTCTACTCAACCTCGCCGGGTGACTTCTCCTGGGAGGTAGAAGAACTGAAAGGCGGTCTGTATACATACTACTTATTGAAAGCACTGAAAGGAGGAGCAGATGCATCACCACTTGGCAACGAGGATGGGTATGTTTCATTCAGCGAGGCAACAGCATATGTTACCTATAGCCTAAGACAATGGTCGAAGGATAATCCCAAGATGAAACAACTACCCTGGGAAAGCACCAGCAAGACCGGCGAGTTCTTCATAACCAAAGTCGGCGACACCACCAAAGACATAACCTCTAACATAGGTGGTAACATTGATATCGAACCCACAGCCTATGAACTAAAGAGGAGCATCTTCGGTCACTCCAACTGGGTCAACTCGGTGTGCTTCAGCCCGAACGGCAAGCTACTAGCAAGTGGCAGTCAGGACGACACAGCAATCATCTGGGATGTATCCAGCGGTGAGTTGATATATAGTCTGGAGGGTCATTCCGGTGATGTGACATCGGTCAGCTTCAGCCCCGATGGGGAGCGTCTGGCTACTGGCAGTAAAGATGATACCATCCGAATATGGGATGTGTCTTCTGGTGAGCTAGTCAAAACCCTTAAGGCTCATTCCGAAGATGTGACATCGGTCAGCTTCAATCCCGATGGCACACAGATAGCGAGTGCAAGCTGGGATACGACTATTATAGTGTGGGATATCAAGACGGGCAAGTCTATCCGCACCCTCAAAGGTCATACCAGCTATATACTATCGGTCAGCTTCAGCCCCGATGGCAAACTACTCGCCAGTGGTAGCGGAGACCAGATGATTAAGATATGGGATGCTGAAAGCGGTGAAGTAGTTCACAACATAGAAGGCGACTCTTATGGTGTAAAAGGATTGAGCTTCAGTCCCGACGGGGAGCTTCTTGCCAGTTGTGGCAATAGTCGGGCAATACGTATATGGAATGTAAAGAGCGGACGGCTTCATCAGATGATGAGTGGAGACGCTTTCGGTGTGTTAACAATATGTTACAGCCCGGATGGGAAGTATGTAGCGACTGGTAGCCATGATAAGCTGATAAACATATGGGAAGTATCTACTGGTAAAGTCTTAGCAACGCTTAGCGGTCATAATCACTGGGTTAACTCTTTAAGTTTCAGTCCGGACAGCAGATTAATAGCAAGTGGCAGTTCAGATGAGACTATCAAGGTGTGGGGTGTCGAATAGTCTTTATAGTAGAAGTAAACAAAGCATCCTTTTATCTCACATAACCACTATTATTTCGTGGTTGTAAAAAACCAACCAGCAATAGATTTAAAAAAATTCAGAAAAAATTTAAACGAAGTTTTTTTTGTGAATTCCTTAACTATTCGATAATTATGCCAGCATATATTAAATCTCGGTAAATTATCAAAAAAAAAATGAAAAATTAATTTTAATTAATTCAAAAACATGCTATATTTAATATTAAGTAAAAGTATATAGCTTTAAAATCCTTTTACTGTTAAGTGATTTAAGTTATATACACAAAAAAATTAATCATTAAGATTAAATTAAATTAATATTAAAAAAAGGATAATAAATATGAATAAATATGCAACCAAACATCATACCGTGTATAGTATAATAATATTTATTTTAATGGGAGTTTTGATATTTGCTTCTTGTATGCTTCCTGAACCTGATATGGAAGAGCAAGACAAACCAAATCCCGATGACGGATTAAACAGAAGTATTGTAGCTTTCTCAGAAGACTTTGAAAGCGGTAACTTCTCAGCTAATCCATGGACACTGGGCGGAGATGCAAACCCACTCGTCCAATATTCAGAAAAACACTTCGGGACTTATGCTTCTAAGTTCGGTACAATCAGCCACAACCAGGACAGCTACTTTCAAACTACAATAGATGTGGATGCCGGCTCTACCCTTACCTTCTGGTATAAGGTTAGTTCCGAAACCAACTATGACTTCTTTAAATTCTATGTTGATGGAACAGCTGTAAAGAGCGAGTCCGGAGAAAAATCTTGGACTGAGTTTACATACGACCTCACTGAAGGTTCACATACCCTAAAATGGGCTTATGAGAAAGACTATTCCGTATCCGGCGGGAGCGACACCGCATGGATAGATGATATAGTCATCGAAAGTCCGGAAAGCGGTGGCGGAGACACTGGCGGATGGGACGATGACTTCGAAACAGGTAATTTCAATGATAACCCATGGACACTCGGTGGAAGTGCTAATCCGGTTGTCCAATCCTCAACATCTCATAACGGCTATTATGCAGCAAAATTCGGTACAATCAGCCATAACCAAAACAGCTACTTTGAAATAAGCGACGTTGAAGCTATTGGTAGCAACTCCAGCATCACATTCTGGTATAAAGTAAGTTCAGAAAATAGATACGACTTCTTCAACTTCTATGTTAACGGCTCAAGAGTTGTTCATGAATCAGGCAACAAAAACTGGACAGAATACATATACGACCTTTCTGAAGGAACATATACCTTCAAATGGGAATATAAGAAAGACTACTCCGTATCCAGCGGGTCAGATACCGCATGGGTAGACGATATCGTTTTTATAACTGAAGGAACCACACCTGTAACAGCACCGGAAATCGAAGTCACCGGAACAACAGACTTCGGCGATGTAGACCTTAACGATACCGCATCACAAACCTATACTATAGAAAACATCGGTGACGGCGACCTTAACCTTACCGGCAGTCCGCTCGTATCAATAGGCGGAACTAACCCATCACAATTCTACGTGTCACAACAGCCGTCTACTCCGGTAGCACCAGGTTCAAGCACCACATTTACCGTCGTATTCGACCCGTCATCAGAAGGGACGAAAAACGCAACGGTTAGCATAGCTAACGACGATGCTGACGAAAACCCATTCACATTCAATATAACCGGTAACGGTGTAGACAACACACCTCAGCCAACAGACGGATTAGAAGACGGATTCGAAACAGGTGACTTCTCCGCTAACCCATGGACACTTGGCGGAGACACAAACCCATATGTTCAATCCGGAACTAAATACGGCGGAAGCTATGCAGCACAGTTTGGAACTATTACTCATGACCAGAACAGCTATTTTGAAATAGCCAATATAGAAATCACCGAAGCTTCTAAACTAACTTTCTGGTATAAGGTAAGCTCCGAACAGAATTACGACTTCTTCCGATTCTATGTCAATGGAACAAAAGTCGATGAATACTCAGGAACAGTAAACTGGACAAAATACTCCTATGACCTATCAGCTGGTACATACACCTTTAAATGGGCTTATGAGAAAGACTATTCAGTATCTAACGGAAGCGATACCTCATGGATAGATGATATCGCTGTTGTATCACTCGCAGACGCAGAACCAGAGATAAGCATAAGCGGAACAACAGACTTCGGCGATGTAGTAATCAACCAATCAACCAGCAAGACATACACCATAGATAACATCGGCGAAGGAGTTCTTAACCTAACCGGTAGCCCTCTCGTAGCAATAAGCGGAACACACTCATCCTTATTCGATGTAACATCACAGCCATCATCAACCATTAACCCGGGAGACAGCACCACATTCACCATCACATTCAGCCCGACATCACTCGGAACTAAAAACGCTAGCGTATCCATTGCTAATAATGATGCTGACGAAAATCCATTCACCTTCAATATAAGCGGTAACTGTGTTGACCAACCATCCACAACCGATGGATGGCTATTCATGATGTATATGGATGGAGACAACAACCTTAACTCAGCACTATGGGGTGATGTAAACGAAATGGAGAAGGGTCTTTACGATATGCCTTCAGACCTAAGACAGAATGTACACATCATCGTTCTGTGGGACGGAAGCGGAAGCTACTCCGGTGGTCCTGAACATACATATCTATACGAACTTGGACCTGAATCTTACGAGAACACATCATTGTCATCCAACTCCATAACCTTGACCGATGGATGGTTCACAAACGGCGATGAACTTGATATGGGTAACGGAAGCAATCTAACACAGTTAATCCAGTATGCAAGAGACCGATATCCAAATATGGAAAACGAAGTGCTAATCATGTCCAACCATGGTGGCGGTGTTAAGAGCAATGGCTATCCTGATAGATACGGTTGGTCAGATGACACCAATGGCGGACACCTCTATACAAATGAGATACAGCAAGCACTCATCAATGCAGGATGCTCCACCGATAAACTAAGTATGCTTGGTATGGATGCATGTCTGATGGGTGTAATAGAAGAAGCTTACGAGTATAGAAACCTATCAGAGTTCTTCGTAGCATCACCAGAAACTGAACAAGGTGACGGCTGGGAATTCAACCACTGGATGCCACAGATGACCACATCCACCACTCCGGAACAACTGGTTACTAAGTTAGTACAGTCTTACAAGTATAACTTTGACAGCAGTTACGGTTCAGACCAGACCTTAACCGCAGTTAGACTATCAGAAATGGAAGACCTAAAGACTGCCATAGACTACTTCGCAGAAAAGCTATATGCTGAAGGTAGCTCATCATCACTTAAGAGCGATATCAGCAACACAGCAAATGTATCTATCAGCCATCAAAGGTTCTTAGGGTTCTTCTGTGATAGAGTAATAAACGGTTCATACAGCACAAGCCTTGAGAATGCCGCTCATGGTGTAAAAGATGCACTAGGAAACGCTGTTGTATATGCTTGGGCAGATACTGCTCATAACGGCGGATACTACGGAACCGGTTCTACTGTGGAGAATGGTTTACTAATCGTAACCGATAGCTTCTATTGGTATACCGATTCATCATACTCATCATACGGATATCTCGATTTCTGTACATCGAGTAATGATGGCGTAGTAAATACCTGGAAAGAATTGGTGGACGCTTGGTATTAATATAAATCAACAGCTTACAACATAATTATATAGACTAATAAAGGCTCTTTCCTCTATAGAACATGGAGAGAGCCTTTTTCATTGGTTAGAATACTAATACTATATGGCATCATATTAATAATAAACCGTTGGTTGCGAGAATCTTTCTCGTTCTACCCTGACTAATATCCTTTAGCTTGCTGGATTGCTCAAATATAATAGGATTTCAAAAGGTTAGTTTTTTACCTATAATTATGTTATAATTTCTAAAAACGACATTTATGGAGTACTTATGAAAACAATAATTTTTATATCCATTTCACTCCTTATTATTGGTATATTATCCTGTAAAACCGAAATCCCAGAATATAAACCGCCTGAGGACTTTGCTATCATTTTCGAGACAGGATATGAACCTGATGAAGCTATTGGTACGCCTTCTGATGCCCATGAACAGATTACATACCAAAACACAGCAGAACCTCCTGTCTCATCAGAGCATTATGATTTACCTCAACCTGTTATAGTTAACTTTGTATATGAAGGCGGAACTGCCTTGGACAGATATGGGAGGATCATCGAAGACCCTACACAATCCTTAAACCATGTATTGCATTACTGGCTTAAGAATGCTACTATTCCTGCATATGAATCTCACACTAAGGGGCGTATTCAGCAGAATTTTAGTATGGGAGACCATCCGGAAGGTGACTACATTGTAGAATTATACGCAAAACAAAACATATATTTACACCCTGATTTCTCATTGATAACCGATTATGATTTACAGGACAATTGGTGGCTTGAACCTATGATTCACGAACTATGGATGGAAAATGAAGATTACCTTTCAAGAATAAGTGTGTATTTAGCAGAGGGGGACCCTGATGAAATAAATATATATACATCTTTTTCATATAAATTAAACGGTGATGATTCATGGGAGCATTATTGGGAAGAACCTGGAGATATAGCAATACCAGTTGGGGAATGGTTTACAATGGAAATAGGCTGGAAAATGGGTGATGCTGATAATGGAAGATTCATCCTGACTATACAGAGAGATGGAGATGCTAATCCAGTAACCGTGATTGATGTTACAAATTGGACATATAATCCTGATTCACCCTTACCTATTCCCTTATCGAATTGGAATCCGCAAAAACTTTATGGTAGTGATAATATCATTCACTTTGTAAGGGATAATGGTGGAATTTTACAGATGTATTTTGATGACTTCTCTTTTTCCGATTCTATCCCTGAAAAATGGAAATAGTATATCTTTCTTATCTATTAGAAATAGTAAAACATGATTATGACAATCTATATGATTATACTACAAGAGCATCCTGTATTCGTTATTCTATAAAAGCGTATTAAGAATAATCAATTAAGAGTCAAGAATTTACCCAACCATTTTTTTCACTTTGACCAAAAAATCGTTATTTTTTCTTAAATTATTGACAAATTGAGTTACTAACCAATAGACGGTTTATTATACGGAGGACACAATGGCAAAGAAGATATCGTATGAACCATCTCGGACACTAATGGAATTCAGACTACTACCAGGCAAGACCACCCCGGAAACAACCATGGACAAGATTTCCCTTAGAACACCCCTGGTCTACTCCCCTAAATCGGAAAAACAGTATTATATTAATGTACCGGTGGTCTCGGCGGCGATGCAGTCTGTATCGGGTGATAGGATGGCGATAGAACTGGCTAAATTAGGCGGACTCTCTTTCATATTCTGTTCACAAACGATAGACTCGCAAAGACAAATGGTATTAAAAGTCAAACATCATAAAGCTGGCTTCGTTGAGCCACTAACGGTAAGCCCGGATACAACCATAAGCGAAGTCCATGAAATACGTCTCAAGACAGGATATAAGACTTTCCCCATAGTGGATAAGGACGATAGTTTCTTAGGACTCATAACCAAAAATGACTATAATATGCCTTTACACCAAAACTTAAAAGTAACAGAAAGGATGGTTCCCTTCGAGAAGATTGATGTTGGAGTAAACATAACCGACTTACAGCAGGCACATAATCTCCTTATTGAGAGCCATCATTCAGTTTTACCTATAGTAGACGAAAACCAGAAGCTATTACACTTAGTATTCAGGAAGGACATAAGAGACCACCTCGATAACCCTCTACAGGTAATCGATGAGAAAGACCGTTTCATGGTCGGGGCGGCTATCAACACGCATGACTATAAGGAAAGGGTACCCGCACTGGTGGACGCCGGGGTTGATGTTCTGGTGATAGACTCATCCGATGGGCACTCCTTCTATCAGGAACAAACATTAAACTGGATAAGCCGTAACCATCCAGACCTGCCGGTAATCGGTGGTAATATCATAACCGGTAAAGCCTTCGACTTCCTGGTGGAAGCAGGGGGAAGAGCTGTTAAGGTAGGCATGGGTGGTGGTTCTATATGTATCACCCAGGAACAGAAAGGTACTGGTAGAGGACTCGCCACCGCAGTCATCGATGTAGCGAAGGCAAGGGACGACTACTTCAATAAGACGGGCAATTACATACCAATCATAGCAGATGGGGGTATAGTGACTGCAAAAGATATCATAATTGCTCTGGCTCTCGGTGCTGACTATATTATGATGGGGAGGTACTTCGCTAGAATGGAGGAGTCGCCAACAGAAAGGATAACCATCAGCAATCGGGTTATGAAGCCATACTGGGGGGAAGGAGCGAAAAGAGCCAGAGAGTGGAAAGCGGAAAGGTACTATCAAGCTATATTCGTGGAAGGCGTGGAAGGTTTTGTAGAGTACGCGGGGCGGCTTAGGGACAACCTGGAAAACACATTGGCTAAGATAAAGGCTACTATGACCACCTGTGGTGTATCATCCATAAATGAATTGCATAAGGATGCGGAGCTTGAACTCGTATCAGCACTATCCATTAGAGAGGGCAAGGTTCATGACATATATGTTCCGCAGGAAGGGGCATACGGACAATACCTGCAGGATAACTGGGAATAGTAAGTAGAAATGAATAGAACCAATTAATATTATTAGGATTATCGATATGCAAAAAATCGCAATACTTGATTTCGGCGGACAATACACACACCTTATCGCCAGAAGGATAAGACAATTAGGCATATACAGCGATATATATCAGCCGGAGGACTTCTCTATCCACGAGCAAGAGAAGGATTACCAGCTAATAGGCATCATCCTCTCCGGCGGTCCTCAGTCTGTAAAGTCTGAAGATGCCCATCACATCGGCTTTGACCTACATAAGGCGGGGGTGCCTATCCTGGGGATATGTTACGGATATCATCTCATCGCTTCAATGGCCGGGGGAGTGTTAGAGCAGTCTAAGAAGAAGGAGTACGGTTTTAGCCAAGTGGTATGTGATACAAGATCATCCTTGTTTCGTGGATTGGAAAAGGAACAGACGGTATGGATGAGTCATGGCGACCATGTAGAAGAGATGCCGGATGACTTCATCATTACATCATCCACCGAAAGTCTCCCCATCGCTTCGTATGAATCGACAGACGGATCAATCATCGGAGTTCAGTTCCACCCGGAGGTGACCCATACTGAAAACGGTATGACAATGCTGGACAACTTCCTATCGTTATGCTCCGATAGGCGCGATTGGCAGGCACATAACTATAAAGACTTAATCATAAACCAAATCAAAGAAGAAGCGGGGAGTAAGAAGCTATTCCTCCTACTATCCGGTGGCGTCGACTCATTGGTAGCCTTAAGGCTGTGTCTGGAGGCGGTAGGCAAGCAGAGAGTTTATCCCCTACACATAGATACCGGATACATGAGGAAAAACGAATCACAAGAAATCATCAAACACTTTGAGAAGCTCGGTTTTGAAAATCTTATGGTGAGAGATGCGGGAGATGTCTTTTTGGTAAACCTTAAAGATGTAGCAGACCCGGAGAAGAAGCGTCAGATAATCGGGAGGCTATTCGTGGAGGTGATGCATGAGGAGCTGGATAGGCTGGATATCGGTGCCGACGGTAAATGGATGCTGGTTCAGGGGACGATATACCCTGATACCATCGAAAGTGGTGGGACGAAGAAGGCTAACCTCATCAAGACCCACCATAACCGTGTTCCAGAGATAGAAGAGCTAATCACAGCAGGTAAGGTGATAGAACCCCTCAAAGAGCTATACAAAGATGAAGTGCGGGAAGTAGGCAGGGAGCTGGGTCTTCCGGGCTATCTTATCGATAGACACCCTTTTCCAGGTCCCGGATTGGCTATACGAATTATATGCTCCCCGACTGATACGATAGAGGAGGACATTCGCAAAGAGGAACCTGAGCTGAACCACATGACCATCCCTTATGGACTTACAGGAAAGATACTACCCGTTAGAAGCGTAGGAGTCCAAGGAGACTTCCGAACCTACCATCATCCTGCTGTGGTGTATCATGAGGGTAACCATACCGACATCCCCGGATGGCAGATATTAAAGAGATGTGCCAGCATTGTAATCAATAACCTGACCAATGTCAACAGGGTGATTTACTCTACACAAAGGCTTGTTGAGGAGCTTCATCTAGGCATATGCTACCCGGATAAGCATCAGGCAGACCTTTTACGTGAGGTAGATGCATTGGTGGTGGATAAGGTTAAGCATATCCAAGAAATATGGCAAATACCGGTGGTCAGCCTGCCACTATGGGATAGTGACGGGGGGCAATGCTTTGTTATGCGACCGGTGACCTCTCGCGACGCTATGACTGCAGATGTTTATCCTATCGACTTTGATTTGCTTGATGAGATTGTGAAAGAGGTTAGGCAGATACAGGGGGCAGGTTACTTATTCTATGATATAACATCGAAGCCACCCGCAACGATAGAGTGGGAGTAAGGATAGTGGTTATAGATTGTTGATTAATCGATAGCTAATTCGCCGTCACTTTTAAGCGGGTGTAGATATGGGTCTTTGGATTTAGATTCCTCAAGTCTAGATTTTCCTTCTCTATCTATAATAATTATGGTTTCACTTTTTGAATCTTTCACCTTTCTATATGTTTTCCACAATTCTATCAATTCTTCTTCAGATAAGTTTTCAAGCTTATCCAATATCTTTTGCTTAAGAGTTTGCTTCTTCATAACATCTCCTCTCATTAACGGAGTAATCATACTCTGTTAATCGGAATCTCATCATACTAAGTTTATCTTCTCAGTCATACTTATTAATTTAATTTTTTTTAAAGCAGGAATTATCAATGGCTTTTTAGATATGCGATTTTTAATTTATTTCTTACTATTTATAATGTTAGACGAAAAATCTAATTTCTTTTCTTATATATTACATAAATTTTAACACTAAATATGCAATTTTCATTATGAAACTGTTAAATAAAATCAAAGCCCTTAATTCCCTTATCCATTATCGTTTTGGTCTCTTAAGTATTATATAAGCTCCAGTAATGTTTCCAGAAACAGATGAAACAGGTTTGCCATTTCTACGCATCATCAGGATGGATTTAGTTTTTGGGATTGATGTGATGACTTCCCAACCCTGCTCCCCCAATTGGTTCAGCTTATCAATGCTGATTAGTTCGGAGTCACTGGTGTATTCATCATCCTCAGTTTCTCTATTTGCTGGGAATATATTCACATAGCCCTTTTGTATATGCTCCATTATTTGTTCGTCAACTTCCACATCGGAATCTATAGCCAGGAATGCCGTTTTATACTCCCACTTGATGATGTCAGACATACCCGCTTTTCCGTTGTTAAAGGAGTGTTGCTTGGGTAGACCATTATGATAGCCGTTCCTGCCGTTCTTTATGGTTTTATCATTCAGGAGAGAATCATCCTTTTTCAACATCGAGACGTTTATTTGCTTATTCTCGTTGCTAGTATTATCGTGGTTCTTATTCACCATTCCGGATATGTAGCTCTTATCTACTGAAGAATTTCCTCGATTGGTTAACGAACCATGACTATCAGGAACCATTCCGAGCAATTCGAGACATTCCCCGCAATAGTTCTTAAGGTGCATGTCCCCCGTGTCTATACCCACAAAGATATGCTCGTCGCAGAACCGCCTCAAGCAATGGTCACAAACTGTTAGGCGGTGATTAGCCAATATGGTACCGCATTCGTGGCATCTCCCGTGTGAATAGTCTTTTATCACTTTATATCCTCCCCTCCCGTGGTGCTACTAATCCGCCGCTTATCATTACTATCATAAGCGAATTGGTTTTATGGATGTGATTTTTTCCTTATCGACATAATCTTATAATCACATTAGCATTAACTGTTAATCAATATTATACTCGGTTATATATTTTATTCTATCGAACAAATTAGATTAATCTTTAACCAATCTTTCTTTTTCCGCTTATAGTTTGATTGTGAAACAATTGCTAAATTGAAACATATATCATAAAATAAGTATGGTAAGTTGATTAGGTAAGATGTTCGCGATGAGATTTATGTTACACAGAATCATGAAGCAAAGCCAGGTCTATTACTTATCCAGAGACATAACCCACCAGTTCAGGTCCTGACTACCCCCGGTATTGATATAACCTGCTACATAGAACAAATCCGTTCCAACCGCTACTCCATTAGCCCCTTCACTTAAATCAGCTTGACCATTAAAGACCATACCACCGTCCCAGCTTGAATCGTATATCGTTCCGTCCGAAGTCTTCAGCTTTAGCACCCACATATCTGAATACCTAAGTGAACTGGAATAGTTGCTTTCATCTGTAGTCCCCACAACATATAAGGCTTGGTTAGCCTTGTCAACAGCAATACCATAGACTTTATCATCATAGTTCAATGAACCATCATACTCCTCAGTCCAATTGATATCTCCGGTAGTCTTATCAATCGAAGTGATAATCATATCCCAGAAGTTCACATCCGTTCTTAGGACCTGTCCGCCGATGTATATATTATCAGAATCCATATCCATAGCATAACAGAAGTTTGATTTGGTGGTGGTCACCGGGGTAGACCATAACTCAGCTCCATCATTAGTGGAATCCAGCTTCTTGGCTATACCATAGGAAGTGTAAGGATTGGATTGAACCCTACCGTAACCCGCTACATATACCGCATTATCAGCGGGGTCTGCTCTAACCTCGTAACCATAGTCCGTACCTGAAGTCCCGCCAAGGTCGAGTATAACCTCCCATTGGTTGCTACCGTCGGCGGTGGATATAGCCTTTACCCAGCAATCCGTCGATGTTCCTCCATTAGCTGCGGAGTCCATGTATCCATAACCGCCTATGTAAAGCACTCCATTGGTCTCATCGACATCAACACTCAATGCGATATCCATTCCATCGAATCCGGCATCATACTCGAACTCCCATTCCAAATCACCATTATCTATTCTAAGCTTCTTTACAGCATATTGATAGTTTTGACTGCTAGGGCTTCCAGTTGCTATTGTTCCTGCTACATAGATATAAGTAGAGTCATAGGTTATGCCGTAAGCTGAATCTCCCCCACTTATAGGACCATTTAGTATTTCTGACCATTCTGGATTCCCATCAGCTGGATTAATCTTCCTTATACACCATCTCAAATCTGCCGGTATATCACCATTATGGTTAACATAACCCGCTACATAAAGCATATGCTTATCAGCATCATATGCAATGGCTTTAGCAGAATCACTGTAACCGAAGCCGTCATATTCCATTTCCCATGGTTCATCCGAACCGCCGTCCCCGGAATCACCACCATCTCCACTGTCTCCATCGTCCGTTCCTGTCGGGTCACAGGCGAAGATGTATATAGATAGAGAGAGTAAAACTATCATCATAACAAAAATAATCTTTTTCATTATATAATCCTCTAATATTTATATTTTAGAATTTAATTGAACTTATATTAAATCTCATTATACTCAAGCGATTTTATTATAATTCATTTTTGAGGTATTTATTAAACCAATCTGTTATTTCTTTTAGCCTTCTAATACGGTGTTTAGGTTTCCCACCTCTGCTCAGCTCATGGTTTTCATCCCTGAACATGCACATCCTCGCTTCTACTCCGTTATACTTAAGAGCAACGAACATCTGGTAGCCCTGGTCTACCCAGCACCTATAGTCTTCCTCGGAGTGTATAAACAAAGTCGGGGTCTTTACCTTATCGGCATATTTAATCGGTGATGATTCCCAAATTTGGGAGAAGTTCTGCCATGGAGTCGCCTGTATCTGGTCTTCGTTGAAGTAGTAGCCGATGTCAGTAGTATTGAACTTGGATATCCAGTTGGAGATGCTCCTCTGGGATGCTGCTGCCTTGAATCTATCTGTATGCCCGATGACCCAGTTAGTCATGAATCCTCCATAAGAGCCTCCCGTAACGCCTATCCTATCCTTATCTATAAATGGATACTGCTCCAATATGTAATCGGTGAACTTCATCAAATCATTGTAATCGATAGTGCCGTACTTCCCGCGTATATCGGCAAACTCGTTACCTTTCCCATCGCTACCTCTTGGGTTACAGAAGAACACAGCATATCCCTCATTTGCCCAGTATTGCATCTCATGATAGAACACTTCACCATAGACTGTTTTAGGACCTCCATGTATATCTAGTATAGCTGGGTATTTCTTATTGGGTTTGAAGTCGACAGGTTTGAGTATCCATCCGTCGATTTGGACACCTGGGGTAGTTTCGACCATGACTCGTTCAAAGTTGCTGAGTGTTTTCTCCTTATTGATAAAGTCATTAAAGCTGGTTACTTTCTTTTCGGTTTTTCCATCCAACATGTACAGCTCTTGCAGGTTCAATCCTCTCATAGCGATGAAAGCGATTTTTCCATCCTGTACATCATAATCGTCGACAGACCCTTTCTTTTCTATTATCCTTTCCACCCTACCATCAGCATCAACTCTATTAAGAAAAGAGCTATCGATTTCGGTAGAATAGAAATAGAGGAATCCGGAGTCCATTTTATGACGATAAGGTGAATTGCCCAACCTGCAATCAGAACCGACCATATTAACAAAGCTTATATCGAGTTCTGGAGTGATGCACTTCTGTTCTTTGCTGTTGATATCAATTGTATAGAATTTGTTATTCTCATTTATTCCGTACTGCTTCATATCGTTAGCATCTACGATGATTTTATTTTCTGAGAGGAAGTTAGGTATTCCATAAGCATAAGAGTCTTTAGGGGATATCAGTTGTGCTTTTTTATCTTTTAGATCGATTATATAGACTTCGTTTGTCAGTTTCATTTTGTCTTCAAAGTGTTCAGCAATAAATACAAACTTAGATCGCTTCTGATTCAGCTCTCCAGCCTGTATATTGAAGTAATCACCACCAATGACTTTACTTAGCTCGTCGGATAGGTCAGTAACTTTCTCATCTTTGCTATTGAATAGGTAAAGGCGGTTTCTTTTTTTATTGGTATATCCTTTTCCGTTGAACCAGAAGGGTATTTCATCGAGGACTTCGTAATCTTTTTCGTCTTTAATACGCTTTTTCTCTTTGCTCTTCTCTTCATCGGAAAGGCTGTTCAGGTCAGGTTTATTAAAGTCAAACGATGCAGTAAACAGGTAGTTTTCATCATCGATTATCTTGATGGAAGTAACGCTTTTCGGTATTCTGAAAGCGGATATAGCTTCCCCACCATGTATACTTATTTTGTAGTATTGAGTAAACTCTTCACCTTCCTTTTGTTTATCTTTGTCTTTGGGGTTTCTCGTTTCGGAGAACAGTATATGCTCGCTGTCATCCATCCAAATGAACATAGACTCTTCATCAAATGAAGTAAGTTGGAAGTATTCATCCTTTTCTATTCTATAAATCCAAAGGTTTGACTTATATTTATTCTCGTCAACATCTGCTCTTTTCACCACAAAGCAAGCATGTTTCCCATCAGGAGACAATCTCACTCTGGATACGAAGTTATATTTTGTAAAATCATCAATCTTTAGTTTTTCCATAATCACTCTCCTAAAACATATTTCTCATTTTGACCAAGAAAATCAACATCACTATTTACCAATAGGTTTTAATCAAAATGCTTATCTAATATAATAAAAGAATTAAAGTGCTAAATAAAGAGTATTATTGCTAATCCCTGTTATATTTATAATAATTCTTTTTTCCCTTTATGCAAAAGCGAAACTCCACCATTAATCATAGTGGGGTTTGAATAATATAGATAAAATCTTTGTAAGCCGGCACCTACCTACTCTCCCAAGTCCTTTCGGTCTTAGTACCATCGGCGTG
>CAYUUC010000002.1:0-43648 GCA_964447635.1 uncultured Spirochaetia bacterium | reverse complement strand
ATAATCTTATTTATAATTATATACGAATAATACACATTATATATGAAAATCTTGTTATTATATTCCAATAATTATTTATTAATATTTTCTAATCTAAGCTTAACTTATCCATATTAAACATATTAAATGTTTATTAATTAATTAGTATCAGTTTATTTGCATATTTTGTATCCCATATAAATGCATTAATCTTATATAGAATGATAATTTCTAAACGCTCTTTAGTGAATTGTTGTTGATAATCTAAAAAATTTCTTATAAACGGTCGTTGAGAATAGCCGAAACGACATATCCCATGTTCCCTTCGGCTCCAGCTCGATGTCCCATAGAAAATATATCAGGATAAGGTTTTATTTACTTTCAACAACATTTGATATAAAAGCGTTCCAAAATATATATACTAAATGGAGTTACCATAATAGATGATTGTTACACCACTTTCTAAAAATAGTAAAATCCCAGCTGAAGAAAGAAGTACAGCAGAAGTACTAACATCTTTACCAGAAAATTGGTTGTGTATATGCGGTGATAAAGATACATATTTCTCATTCATTAAAAACAATAAGAAAATACGCGGTACACAGATAGATTTTGTAATTATTAACCAATACGGTGTCTTTTTCCTCGAAGTTAAAAATGTATCCTTGATAAAAAGCGAACATAATAATCTAATCTTCCAATCACAGAATAAAGATGAATATGACCCCTTATACCGAGCTATTGAATATCCAAATCTAGCTAAAAATTGGTTCTTGGATAAGTTCAGAGAAGGGAAGATAAGTAACCATCTATACAAAAAGACTGACCTCAAATTTGGTATATGGGGAATGGTTGTTATAAGCAATGATAACTACCGCATCGTATCTCCACAAAAAGAATTAAAGCTGGAAGATATTATTCATCACAAACAGATGAATATCATACATAGAAAGGAACTTAAGGCCAGCCTTTTCAAAAAATTCTACCAGCAAAGGAAAGCACCTCATCATGAAAAACTCTCTCAGGAAGATTTATTCCTACTATTCCATTTCCTATTAAACCAAAATCTACCCATAGATTCTGTTTTAACTCCAGAAACAGAAAGAACCTATCAAATACTAAAATATCAAAGTAAATATAAAACCGCTAATATTGATAAATCATACGATAATCAAAAAATTATCGATAGCCTTAAAGAAGAAAAAGAAGAGCTTGAATCCAAACTAACCATAACCAGACAAGAATATGAAAAGATTATCGAAGAACATAAAATTGATATTGAAAGATTGCATGATAGAGAAAAGATGCAAACCAATATGGAAAGTAAAATAGAAAAGCTTACCGATGAGAAAGCCAAGTTGGAGAATAAAAACAAACAACAGGAAAAAATAATAGATACAGAATTTGATGCTATATTCAATGCTGTTAGAAGCACAATAAGAGAAAAGATAAAGAGCAAGGATGAAAAGACCAAACTAAATAAAAAAATACTACAAATAAAAAATATAAAAGTTATTAACTATATACTTATACCTGTTCTGATACTTTCAATAATCGCAATCATTATTTTATCCAATTCATTATCCTCTGAGATGTCTAAAACACCACCAACTCCTTCGGAGATTTTTAATGACTCTTATGTTAGACTAAGAGAGTTATTCAACCAAAACCAATATAAAGAGTTAATTCAAACCTATGAGTCAATGGATTACTCATTTGAATTCCTTACTTCCCCTGAAGTGATTGAGTTTAGATACTTCATCGGCTATTCATATTTTAGAACGGGCAAAGAAGACGCGGGAGTCACTATTCTCATGGATATAAAGCCTCAAATCCTTACCACAAAACAAATATTCGATATTTATCCCGATTTATATGATTATCTATGGAAGTTTAATCGATACTCAGAAGCGGGAAAAATTCTCAGTATTATCGAAGAAACACTAGATGAGAGGGAAAACACTTTACTAAATGAAGAAAAAGGTCTTTATCAATTGATAGATGGGAAAATCCTATTAATTAAAGCATTAGATAATATTAATCTGGAGAGTCCATCCCAGCTAAGGGTTATGGATTATCTTGGTGCAGAATTGATTAACAAAAGCTATATAATAGAAGATTACCTCACTCATATATATAACTATATCGACAGTAGAGTATTATCACATATATCAAAGCTCTCTAATAGCGAATATCCACCTATACAAAGTAATAAGATACTCGATGATTATTTAATATTTAATAACTATATTAATCAAGTTAAGGATATGGAATTAAATGAATATGAGACAGTGAGAATCCGCTATACTAAACTATATATTAGAATTAACAGCGAAATCGGTAGAATATACTCCATAAACCAATCTAAATATGAAAAGGCTATACAATATCTGAAAAAAGCTACCCTAGCTTATAATGAAATAAATCAGATATATAAACCAACCAGCATTAGTGATATCTCTATATATACTAACATGTTCCTGCTTATGGGAAAAGCATATGAGGTAATAGGTGACTTGTGTTCCGCTTTTGAGGCTTATTGGAATGCCGAGAAACTTGCCAAGAAGATAGCCAGTACATACCCTGGTTATCCTCAAATCCTCGCTAAGGTGGAAACAATGGAAAACCAGATTGAAGAAAATGAAGTCATTGGTGGTCTAGAAAATTGTACTTTTGAATCTGCGGAACTACAGGAGAAATATTCACAACCTTAATCCAATTCTGTAAGGAATTCCTCAACCTGCTTCATACTCTTTGTCAAACCAATTTCTTTAAACAATTTCAATGCTCTTTCCAGATAGCTTCGGTCTCTTAACTCCCTTCCTAACTCCAAGGAGCATTCTGCTATATCCTTGGTCAAACCTAATTTTTCATTTTCTTTAAGAGCATCAAGCAATTCCTGTGCCCCTTCCTTTTTCCTGCCTAACTTTATCAGTATTATACCTAGCATCCGCTTTCCCCATATACTTAAACCGGGATGCTTTATCTTTTGTGCCATAATAAGTCCATTCCTGATTATCCTTTCTGCTTCATCCAACTCACCATCAACAGCAATAGCATTACCGAAATGTATCTCTATCTCTGCCCTTAACTTACGATGACCAATCTGTTTAGCCAACTCCAGGGCATTGCTTAAGTGCTGTCTTGCTTTCTTAACTTTTGAATTAGGTGATTGATAAAGGACAATACCTATCGCTCTTTCCCATAATGCCTGGTTATATCTATCACCTAGTGACTTCGCCATGCTAAAGGCATTCTTATAAAACTCCATCGCTTCATCCCAGTTTTGCTGGAATCGATAAATCTCGCCAATCTCCCCTCTGCATATAACTTCAAGGTTTATCGCACCTATAAGGCTAGCGATGTCCAATGCTTTTTGATGAGCTTGTAATGCATCTGAATACTTACCTAAGAACCGGTATGTATTCCCGATAGTGTTTAAGGTCATAACTATGCTTCTCTTATATCCAATAGCCTCTGCCACTTCCAAAGACTTATTACCGAACTTCAATGCTTCATCATATCTAGCTCGTGCTACATACACCTCAGCAATGAGAGATAACCATGCCGCTTCTCTGGATTTGTCATTCTCATCACGAGATATCTTCAAAGCCTTAAAGTAGTATTCCAAAGCCCCATCATATTCACCCTGGTTGGACTTTATTATCCCAATATTACCTAGCCATCTACCTCTCATCATAATATCACCAACACTTTTTGCTAGATCAGCGGCTTCCTTATAGTGGTTCAATGCCTTTTCGTAGACACCTATAGTTCGATAGAGGTTACCTAGATGTCCTGCTGATAAGCTGGTCTTCTCAATATCATTCTGTTGGGATATACATTTATAAGCTCTAAGGTAGTATTCCATTGCTTGTATATAATGGTCGGAAAACTCAAACCATTCACCAAAGCTTCTTAATAAGGTATATCTCCTTGGTTCATCGGTTATCTTAACCAGTATATCTTCTGCTTTCTCCAGCCATTCCTTAGATTGGTTCATTTCTCCCATAAACCTCTTTATATCGGAAAGCTCAATAGCAGTGTCGAAAGCCTCCCTTATCATATTCTCCCAGTATGCTGATGTAGCATCGGAAAGGGATTTCAGCTTCTTCTCTATTATATCGGATAATTGAGTGAAGTATTCGATGGACTCTTTGTTGGCATAAGCATTCCTAGCCTTCTTACCAGCTAACTTTATATATCGTAATTGTTTTTCAATGTTCTCTGTGAAACTATAATGATGAGCAAGTATTTCATAATATGCATCCAATCTATCATTATATATCTTCTCGTATGTTTCTGCTGTTGCTTCATGAAGGTGTTTCCTCTGTGAGAAGGGTAAAGTACTATAAGCAGTCTCTAAGGTTAACTCGTTTCTAAAGGAATAAGCAATCTCTCCATCCTTCTTCTCCCTCTCCAGTAAGCCTTGTTCACAAAGATATGATAGTTTATCCTCAAGTATGTTAGTGTCTATCTTAATTGGTGATATCCATTTTATAAGCTGTCTATTAAAGTTCATACCAGCTACTGATGAGACTTTTAGCAATAGTTTGCTGGTCTCATCCAACCTATCCATCTGACTAATGATAAGGTTTTGCATGTTATTCGGTATGTCTATATCTTCTGATTTACCCTTGGGGAAGTAGTATTGTCCTTCTTCCTCATTGTATAGTAGTTGTTTTGTATTAATAAGGGAAGTCATCAGAGTTTCTATGAAGTAGGGATTCCCACCCACATTCTTCTTTATAATATTCTTGAAACTATCTGGAATTTGTTGAATCTTCCACTTATTCTGAATAAATTCCATGGTTTGTTCAGAATTGAGTTCATTTAATACAATAGTATTATGATAGTCGGTTTTCTTCAGCTCCATCAGCTTCTCAGGGGGCTTGTCGGTAAAGGGTCTGTAGGAAGTAACTATCATTACCCGTTCATTCTTTATATTACGGGACAAAAACAGCAAGAAATCTAATGTAGATGAGTTACTCCAATGTAAGTCATATAATATAATAAAGACTACAGTTTTCTTGGATAGATTTATAATAACATTACTCATTAAATCAATAAGGTTAGACTTTCTAACAGCTGGGTCTAGGTTCTTGCTCCATTCATTCTCACCCATATCTATCCCCAGCATATTGGCGAGGATTGGAGTTTTGTTCACCTCTTGCGGGACAAGTTCATTTAAAGTAGACCTTAACTTTTCCAGCTTATCCTGATTGGAATCGGAATCCTTGATCCCTGTTATATCATTAAATATCTTTATCCAGCCGAAATATGGAATTTGCCTGCTGTAATTATAACATACAGCCTCATATGGTTTAATACCATCCTTCTCAGCCATATTGGTAAAGGCTTTGATTAAGGACCGCTTACCCATTCCCATCTCACCTATTACCGAAACGATCTGACCATTATTATTCGCAACTTCAGAGTAAAGCTGAATGAACCTTTTCGACTCTTCTTCTCTACCAACCATGTATGATAACTCTTTGACGGTCTTCTTTTTTTCAGTACTTCTGATGGATTTATATATATATGTATTAATCAGGTCTTCCTGTCCCTTTATTTTTTTTGGTGGAAGAGCTTCATAAACAAACCTATCCCTGGTTAGTCTATAAGTAACCTCATCTACTAAGACGGTATTATCCTCTGCTATAGACATTAACCGTGCGGCGAGGTTAACCTTATCACCTATCAGAGCGTACCTTCTCAACAGAGGAGTTCCAATCAGTCCAGCAAAGACATCCCCGGTGGTTATTCCTATGTTTTGGGACTTTATCCATGATATGTCTTTACCAGCCTGGATTATCGCATTAGCACACTGAACAGCATATCCTTCGTTATCCTCCGTAGAAGTAGGACTACCGAAAACAGCGATGATTTTATAACCCTTATCACCACTTTCAAACTCATAAAGAAAGCCTCGATACTGGGTGATGATTTTTTGCATGGAATTGTAATAATAACGAAGCTTATCTTCAAAGTCTTCATCATCCATTCTCAAACCTTCAAAATTTATGAATAATATAGTCGTCTTACGGTCTTCCCCCAAGAACTCATGATAGCCTAATTCCAATCTCTTAGCGATTGGCGAAGGGACACAACTACTGATTTCGTTTATAATGGTTTGTTTCTCTTCATGGGTAAGTTTATACGAAAACTTATTCTCTTCAACCTTTTTTGCTGGAGGTTCATTAACTAATCTATGAGCTATTCTATAATATTTATCTTTATGCCGGATAACTTTAATATAGTTTTCTACACGCTTAAAGCTTTCTTCTTCTATCCATATTTCCCCGGGAGAGGCTTGATGTTCCGCTCCCACGGCGAGGTCTATGGCTTTACCGATAAGGAATGGCTCTATTCCAAAATCATAAGACCCCAGAACCCCGCTGAATAATCTCCCCGAACTAATACCGATTTTCATTGTTAAGTCAAACTCACCTGCTATTGTCTTTATCCTACGGAAGCTATTCATTAGTTTCTGCATATTAAAAGAACATTCAATTGCTTTTAGTATAGAAATTTTCCATTGAACATTTGTGTTCTTTTCAAAGAAGACAGTAAGAGCATCACCAGCTATTTTCTGGATTATTCCTTCATGTTTGTATATAAGCTCGGACATTTTTGATAGGTATGTATTCAATATCTTACCCATCATCTCAGTTCCACGAAGTCCATAATTTGATAATGATTTGCTCATATTGGTGAATCCGCTAATATCGGAAAAGAGAATAGCTCCTTCAATCCATTCCGATGTTTCGATGATTTTTATATTAGGATTTTGTAGTATCTTTCTTACCAGGTCTTGTGGTATGAATGATATAAAACTTTTTAATAGTGGAGTAGAAGCTCTCTTTTTATCTTTGTCCCTTTGTTGGAGATGGTTTTTGGACTCCTGCATATTTACTCCGTTAAAAGTGGGAATATAACTAATATCATTAATTAGTGCTTACCATATTATTATCGGAGAAATATCGGCTTAATTCATTAACATAATGTAATATCCTTGGCTGGTCTGGTATTAGCATAAGCGAGTTCTGGAAATTCTCCATAGCTGAGGTATAATTTCCTATCTTAACATTAGCAGTACCCAAGACATTATATACATATGTATTTTTTACACCATGATTTACCATTTTGTTATATACTTCTATGGCTTTTTCATATTCCCCAATTTTCATATATGCTTTTCCCAAGTAGAGGCTTGCCGCTTTTCGATATTTATGAATTTGAGATAGATAGGTCAATTCTTCTATCGCGGGATGCAGGTCTCTATCTTTCATCTGGATAATATTTATCGAATGAATTAACTTTCTATACAGTTCTTTATCATCTTCTATATCTTCTATCTTGCTTTTTAGGATATTTTTCTCTTTCTCTGTTTCTTTAACAGTCTTATTCAACTTATCTATTTCTCTATTCAATAAGTATATGGTATTATTTTGGTTATATTCTGGATAATATGGGATATATATCTTTTCATGTTCTTCAAAGGTTATTTTCTTACTCATAATCATATGGTTTAATATATCATTTACTAATTCCAAAGCATCATCATAATTACTATCACTCTCGTTCAATTTTAAGAAACCTTCCATTATTACACTTTCATAATCCTCTGGTAGAAGAGAATAATTAATCAAATCAATAATTAATGAATTTATATAATTTTTCAGCTTTTCTTTATTATTATCAAATTCAGTTAATAATTCCTGATATGGCTTTATATATTCTTTTAACTCTTTAATATTCTTATAATAAACATTAAACTTAAGATGTTTAATAGCGGGTAGTTCAAGACTTGAATCCTCATATACTTTTAGCTTATCTCCCTTCAAAAGGGAGATTTTGATTATCTGCTGTTTTACTAAATCCTCTAAAAGCCCCTCAAATGGGTAATACCTGCCATAGCTCTTTGGAGACAATAGTCTAAACTTTTCATTTACCAATCCTTTTTCAAGAACATCCGAGCCGGATATTAACCTTGATAGTGTTAAAGCCTTACACAATATAAGATATGGCGATTCCCTCATAACAGAAGGCTCTATCTTTTTAAGATTAAGGAAGCTAAAAAAACGAAAGACATCCGTCACTGATGAAAGCATCCTACTGGTGGACTCCTCAGCACCAATAATAATAACCTCCAAACCATAATATCTTATCTTTTTTATAAGCGGTGTCATGTCGCTATCACCGGATATAATAGCGATTGTATCAATAGATTTATTAAAGATGCTGGTCTCTAAACAATCCACCGCCAGTTGTATATCGGAAAAGTTTTTCCCGCTTCTTCTGGAAGGCATATCAACGATATCGAAGCTATATTCAATCAGTTGCCTTTTAATCTTTCTTATTGTATTTGACTTTTTAATTCTGATGCTGTCAACCACATTTTTAAACTTGGTTTTTATCTGGTTTTTCCTCTTCTCCTTTTCTTCGGGGTCTTTAATCTTCTTAAGATCACGCATATGGTTTTTTTTGATATTCTTTTTGTCCTGGAGTTCTTCATATGAGATATTAGACATTTTATCCCAATCTCCATAAGCTTTAGAGAGGATGATTTTACCCTTTGTACTGAGATAATCAAAGACAGGTTCTATATCGAATTGTATATTTTGTTTTTCAAGACCAAGCTTTATATTATCAAAATCAAGAAAAACAGCTATATTTCTCTCAGTTGCCATATAATTGCGTTCCTTTGGTTATCATTTATGATTTAATATTTTTGTAATGGTTATTTTGTTTGTGATTAATCAGGTCATAAGAGCGAAGTCGAAATGACCACACCATCCTAGATGGCGAATACAAACAGTTCGATGCTTGCTCGATGTTCCTTTGAGAAGAACTAAGTGTCCTTACTAATCAGTTATAAATATACCACTACCAATATTTTTTTACTTTTTATTAAACCTTATTAATAAATAACAAAAAATTGGTCAAAATCAGTATTTTTTTCCGCATTTTGATAAATATTATATATTAAAATATAATCCATTTTTTATTCAGAGGTAATAATTATCATGATGGTTAACATTCCTACTAAATACTTCATCACAGCAGGTTCTGCAGAGGGATGGTCCCCGCTTAATGCTTTCGATAACGCATTACTCAATTCCAAAGTGGGTAATACGAACCTGGTTCGAATGTCAAGCATTATCCCTCCACTATGTCAGGAAGTCAAAGACATAAGCTTCCCATATGGTGCATTAGTCCCTACAGCATATGCATCCAAAGTCAGCCAATTACCAGGAGAAATCATCAGTGCTGCTATCGCTGTTGCCATACCTAAAGACAGCACTAAACCCGGGGTTATCATGGAATACTCAGCATCATCTCATAAAGAAGAAGCCGAAGAAATCGTCAAAAATATGGCTATAGAAGCAATGAAAAGCAGAAACGAAGAAATAAAGGTAATAAAAGCAAAATCCACTTCTCATAAGGTAGAACATACTGGAGCTGTGTTTGCATGTTGTGTTTTATGGTATTAATTTAATAATAAATCCAGCCATAAACGGAGGTGAAGTAATATGAGACATAAAGACTGGTTCTACGAACAACAAACAGAAAACCAAAGGATAGGTTTCAGAATTAAAGAAACCATATATTCAGGTTATTCCAAATACCAGAAGATAGATGTATATGAGACTGAGGAACAAGGAAGAATGTTAACCCTGGATGACTTAATCATGGTTAGCGAAAAGTTCGAATTTGTATACCATGAAATGCTTACCCATATTCCATTATGTGTCCATCCCAATACTGTAAGAGTATTGGTCATCGGAGGGGGAGATGGCGGAACCATACGAGAAATACTTAAACATGATCAAGTCAAGAAAGCAGTCCTTTGTGAGATTGATAAAGAGGTGATAGATAAATCGAAAGAGTATCTACCATTTACTTCATCACAACTCGATAATCCGAAGGTGGATATCAGTATTCAAGATGGTTTTAAATATTTAAAAGATAACCACTCTAACTTTGATATCATATTGGTCGACTCGACAGACCCCATAGGTGAAGGTGCTAAACTATTCGAGAAGGACTTCTACCAGCTATGCTTTGATGCTTTATCCGATGATGGGATGCTGGTATTCCAGTCTGAATCACCTTTCCTTCATAAAGACTTAATCAGGGATGTTTTTCATCAACGATTAGAGCAGCTTTTTGATATAAGTTCGCTTTATCTCTCATTCATTCCAGATTATCCGATGGGGATGTGGTCTTTCGGAGTGGGTTCTAAGAAGTATCACCCGAAGAATGATTTAATCATAGAGAAAGCAGATATGATAGCAAAAAACACTCGATACTATAACAAAGATATACATAAAGCATGTTTCGCCTTACCAAACTTTGTTAAAGAGCTTGTTGACTAAAAATCCTTCTTATTGTAAACAATTAAGCCTATGAAAACCATCACTAGTGAGATTAAACCGAAACCGAGTATGACCAATGAATTAATCTTCTCCGTGCTGATAATCACCTGAAATATAATATATCTGAAAGGGTTAATAGCATTTAAGATTAACAGAACCGGATTCCTCGTTAATGATAGAATATTAACCAATAGCATTATTACAATATAAGAAAGACCTATTATGTTTACTATATACCGTTTAATAAAAAGTGACAATATCAATCCCAGGGAAAACATAACTAATCCGGTAAAGAATAAAGTAACACTCACTGATACTAATGCTGAAAAGCTATAACCTAATTGATTACTGTAAATCTCCAGTAATATAAACAGATTTAAGAAAACTATAAAGAAATAACCCCCTAAAAGAGTAAATGATGATAATATTCGGCTTAAGGTTATCCCTAACCTGCTTATAGGCAAACCAAGCAATATATTCTCCTTTTGGTACCCATTCTGGATTGTCATAGCTCGAGAACCCAATCCAAAGCAGAAAATCATATTCACCAGCATAATCAAAGGACCCGCCATAGGTATAACCTCTTCTATTCGATATATTCCTGTTTCATACGGTAGGGATGTTGTTTCGAACATAAATCCGGTAATAAAGATATTGGTAATCATAAAGATGCTGGTAAGTAATACGGTTATTATTGTCCCTACTATGAAGTAAATAATGTTATCTGATAATTGCCTAAGATATAAATTATTCATTATACATAATCCTTTTATATTTATCTAGAAAAGCCTTCCTCATTTTTGACTTATTATGAGAATAGATGTCTTTTATTTTTAAGATATGCTTTATACTCCCATCTTTCATCATACCTATCTTATCACATAGATTTAATAAACAGTCAATATCATTGGAGGAAATGAGGATATGATTCCCTTGTTGCTTATAATCCTTGAATAGTTCTATAACTCTGGTTTTCATCACCGGGTCTAGACCGATTGTTGGATGGTCTAAAACAGCCAGACTTGGTAAGGTAATGAGTGTCTTAATAATCCATACTTTACGAAGGTCTACCATAGAACATTGGTTTAACTTTAAATTTAAGTCTATGTCTAGTATAAATTGTATAGTAGATATCTCTTCCTCAAGTGACTGGTCATCTTTTCTATAGAACTTTGATACATCTTTCAATAGAGTTTCCGCAGATATATTCCCCTTAAGTTTTATATCATAAGGCACATAAGCTACCCACTGCTTTATTGCTTTACTATATACTACCGAGTTCATTCCGAAGACCATCGCTAAACCTTTTGATGGATAGGCATAATTTAGCAGGATTTTAAATAGAGTGGATATTTGGGATTGATTCTTGCTGATAATTCCGAAAGATTCACCTTCTTTCACAATAAGGTCAAGATTATCAATAATTTTCTCTCTTCGTGAGAATTTTGTTAAACCAGATACTTCGATTACATGCATAATACTCTCTCATCATATGAATATTGACTAAAATTTAATAAATTTCTTTCACTAAAACATTTGTATAATTGAAATTTTTTTTATTTTTTTAAATAACATTATAAAAGACTTGATTTATATATATGAAAAACCAGGCAAAACTAATACTAAAAAAGACTTTTGGCTATGAAGAATTCCACCCACTTCAGGAAAAAATCATCAATAATGTGTTGAATAAAAGAGACACACTTGCCATAATGCCTACTGGAAGCGGAAAGTCCATATGTTATCAGATACCATCCCAGATATTCGAGGGTATAACCATAGTCATATCACCTCTCATTTCACTTATGAAAGACCAGGTGGAACAGATGAACCAGATAGGTATCGATGCTGTTTTGCTTAACAGTTCTCTATCCCTTGAAGAATACAGACTCAACATAAATCGTTTACTATCCGGTAAAGCTAAACTGTTATATCTTGCTCCGGAACGATTGCTTAAGGAGAAGACTGCATCTTTTCTATCATCCCTTAAAGTAGACTGTATAACGATAGACGAAGCTCATTGTATATCGGAATGGGGGCATGACTTCAGACCGGATTATCGTCAGCTTATGGAAGTACGGGAGATGTTTTCAGATGCGGTATGTCTTGCACTAACAGCAACAGCCACCCCTCGAGTTCAGGATGATATTATAGATATACTATCCTTCAAAGACCCAAACCAATTTATAGCTAGTTTTGACCGTAAAAACCTCTTCCTACAGGTAATGCCTAAGAATGATTCAACTAGCCAAACCATCGAATATATCAAGAAGTTCCCGAACCAATCCGGTATCATATACTGCTTAACCAGAAGAATGGTGGAAGAACTTGCCGAAAGACTAAACCAAGCAGGTTTCTCAGCAAGACCCTATCATGCCGGACTGGAACATGATGAAAGGGCTTTGAACCAGGAATTGTTTATTAAGGATGATATAGACATCATTGTCGCCACAGTAGCTTTTGGAATGGGCATCAATAAACCGGATGTTAGATACATCATTCATTACGACCTGCCAAAGAACCTTGAAAGCTACTATCAGCAGATAGGCAGAGCAGGTCGGGATGGGCTTAAATCATATTGTCTTCTCCTATACAGTTATGGTGATGTAAAGAAGATTGAATACTTCATCAATAACATGTCTGACCCACATGAAAGGGATGTAGCAAAGCTACACCTGGAGTCCTTGCTTTACTTTGCCAGAACTGTAGGTTGTCGCAGGAAACAATTGCTCAACTACTTCGGTGAGGATTATAATAATAGTAACTGTAGTATGTGTGATAATTGTTTGGGAGGTAGTAAAGAGCTTATCGACCTTACGATACCAGCTCAAAAGTTCCTCTCATGTGTAAAGAGGACGGGAGAACTTTTCGGTATTAACCATATAATCGATGTCTTACGGGGTTCTACTGCGAAAAAGGTTATGGATAATCAACATGATAAACTTTCTACTTATGGTATTGGCAAGGAGTTTACTAAGAAGCAATGGAAACACATCGGTCAGCAGTTGTTACGTGAAAGACTGATGATAAGAGACCAGGAGTATGGAAGTATCAAATTGACAAGAGATGCGTGGAAGCTATTCAGAGGTGAAGATAGATTCTTAGGCACCCAGCTAGAGGAAATAGATGTCAAACCGATTGAAAAGAAGCAAGAGGAGGTTGAATATGATAAGGTGTTGTTCGAGATACTAAGGAAGAAGCGAAAAGAGATAGCCGATACCAGCCAGATCCCCCCCTATACAATATTCCATGATACTTCACTTATCGAAATGTCCTATTATTACCCCCAATCCCGTCAATCAATGCTTAATATGATTGGTTTAGGTGAGACCAAGTATGATAAGTATGGAAAGGTTTTTATGGACATAATCTCGGAATACTGTTCTGAAAACAACCTTGTAGAGAAACCCAAAAAGATATCCAAATCACCCAAACAAAAGGCTAAATCAAAGCTGAAAAAGAGGTATATCACCATAGGAGAACTTTATAATGAAGGCTATTCAATTGATGATTTAATGAAGAAGTATGGAATAGCCCAGGAGACTGTGATTTCCCATTTATATAAATACTATGGTGAAGGAAACCGGATCAGGTCGGATGGCTTCTTGAATTACTCATTCCTAAACGAAGATGGAAGGGGTAGAGTGTTTAATGCTTTTACCAAACTTGGATGTCGAAAACTAAAGCCGATATTCGAGGAGTTAAACGAAGAGATAGATTATGGTGAGTTGAGGATACTCAGAATGGCTTTCCTGACAATGGATTGACATGATTCATTCATTCAATGCTCTGCTAGAGTATAAAACTTAAAGTAACCCTTATCCTTGACAAAGAAGCAATCCTTACAATTAATACCTTTGTTAGAAGGGCATACAGCTTCTGATGTTTTCGTATCAATCTTCTTAACCTTACCTTTACGGATTAACATCTCTAACATGTCTTCTACTGCGTCTTTATGCATATCCAATGATATACTTAATTCCTTCAAACTCATGCATTTTCTCTCTTTAAGCAATTCAAGTATCCTTATAACCATCAATCACTCCGTAAAATCAAACTCTAATAAACCTTAATATGCTAATCACAGACCATATAACAGCCAATACTAATATAAGTCCTGATACTATAGCCGTTAAAGATATATTCAATGGGTCAAAATTAATTAAAAAAAACCAAATCAATATAAAAATCAAAATAAAGATAGCTATAATTTCACTCATAACCTTAGGTCTTTTTTTAAACATCATACCTCCAATCCATTATACAAATCCGATAAACAAAGCACCAACCACAGAAATAACCAATGTAATAAAATAAGCCAATATAAACAGACCTAATCCCTGAAAGATAGCCCATTTAGCCCCCAACTCACGGTAAGTAGCTCCTATCACCGCAATACATGGGGTATAAAGCAATACAAAGAGCAAGAACAGGAATGCAGAAAAGGAATCAAAATCGTGTGATATCTTCCCTTCCAATAGCTTCCAGTCTTTCAAGGCTTCCAAACCTTTTAGATATTCATTGATAATGATATTATCCCTAGTATCAGATGATAGAACCATATAAGCGTTTAATCTGCCTATAACCATGTCTATCTCCTTCAAACTTGACTTGGTGTTTATCTTAATATCTATACCCGCTCTGTCTAGTATAGCTTTAACGATGGATGGAAGTTGAGGGGCTTCACTCTCTTCTCCACTCAAGTTATACAAAGCTCCGAAAGTCCCAACGATGGCTTCTTTAGCAAATAGTCCGGTGAATACCGATACACCGGCACGCCAGTTGGTATCACCTTCATTTTCTCCCTTCTGGACAATACCAAACCGCAAAGGTCTAAATAGGATACTGATACCATGACCAATAGAACCAAGCAATGATTCCTTGCTATTAGGATGGAACTCATAATCTTCACCTGCGTTTTCCGGTGTGTAGAGTTGGACATTAGACATGATTGTTAATATCACCACAATAATGGTTATGACAAATCCTGCATTCTTCAGGAATGAGGTTAATCTTTTCCATACAGTAAGCATGACACTCTTGATAGATGGTATATGATATGAGGGCAGTTCTATAACGAAAGTTGATACTTCTTTATCTTTCATCTTCCACTTTTTTAGTATCAGACCAATAATAACCGCCAGTACCAAACCAATTAAATATAATAGGAATATCAAAGCCCCGCCCCAACTAGCGAAGAAGATGGCACCGAAGAACACATATACAGGTAACCTTGCCCCACACGACATAAATGGAACCAGCATGATGGTCATCCATCTTTCATCCGGGTCTTCAAGTGTTCTAGCAGACATAACCGCAGGTACGGTACACCCAAAACCTAAAATAAAACTGATAAAAGCTTTTCCCGGTAAACCGATAAACCGCATAAACCTATCCATAACCGTTGCCGCACGGGAAAGATAACCCCAGTCCTCCAGGAAAGATAGTATCAGGAAGACCAAGAACAATATGGGTAGGAAGGTAAGGACTGTTCCAACTCCGCCTAGAACCCCTTGTAAAAGAATAATGTTTAGCCAATTCCCTTCCCCAAACACATTTCCTAGCATGGGTATGATTCCATCAAAGTTCCAGTATAGAAGATCCCCTCCATGGAATAGAGCATCCATAAAGTCTATACCAGCAGAAGCCACCTCCGTTGATATCCAGAACATGGCAAAAAGTACTAGCAGGAATATTGGAATGCCGAAAATCCGGTTTAAAACAATGTTGTCAATTTTATCTGATAGAGTCTTTGAAAACTCGCTCTTTTTCTTCTGCACCTGGTGGGAGATATCCCTTATAAAGCGATATCTTCCGTCTGCTATAAGTATATCAGAGTCTTCTCCCATCTCTTTCTCAAGCTGAGAGACTATATCTGTTAAACCAGGTACGATTTTAGAATCAATCTTGCTAATCTTACCCATTATATCAGGGTCTTTATCTAAAACCTTTATACAGAGCCATCTAAGGTTACAACCGATTTTATCAGAATAGAACTCCAATAGAGGGGATAACTCGCTGATTGCCTTTTCTATAGGCCCATCAAAATCATATCTCACAGTATTGATTTTCTTATCTTCAGTGATGGCTTCCTTCAACTCATCTATACCTACATTAGCGGATGCAACCATCTCAACCACTGGTACATTCAACTTTTCAGATAGTTTAGATGCGTTAATCTCAATCCCTTTACTCTTCGCAGTATCTGTCATATTCAATATGATAACCATTGGGATTTTCATCTCCAGTATCTGAGTGGTTAAATAGAAGTGTCGTTCCAGATTAGAAGCATCTACAATATTAACGATAATGTCCGGTTGGGATTTAATGTCATTTACAGAAAGGTGGTTAGGATAAAAAGCAGTCATATCACCACGATGAGCATGTCTCCGCATACGATTATGCATCCTTTTTCGATGTCTATGGTTTCTCCCGGATTGTTCTTTTTCTCCGATAATGTAATCCCGGGCTATCTTTTCATCAATCGCTCTTGAAGAAAGGGAATAAGTCCCGGGAAGGTCTACGAATTCGATTTGGTTATGATTATGATATAACCATCCTACCTTCTTTTCAACAGTTACACCAGACCAATTGCCTATCTTATGGTTAGACCCGGTAAGATTATTGAATAATGTTGTTTTACCGCAATTAGGATTACCAGCTAGCGCAACATTGATCTTATTCATCTTCTTATTTTATCCTTTTTGATATTAAGATTAAATCTCAATTTATATTGAAAAAAATATAACCTACCCATTTTACCCACTTAATTGCTAATCAACGATTATATGATGTGCTAGCTCCTTGTTTAAACTATATCTACTTTCCCCAACTATAACAACAAGCGGGTCTATCTTTGAGTTTTTGGCTATCTTTATCTTAGCTCCAGGATAAAAGCCCATCTCCATAAGTCTATTACGGTATGGATTGCTGTTAATTTTTGTAACACTGACAATAGTGTCAGTTTTGGTTTCTGATAAACTCATATATATACCTTTATTTATGATTAATTATGATATTAAATCTCAATTACATTACATATATTAAGGTAATCTAATAATTGTAATAAGTCAAGTATTTTGAGATACATCCTAAATTTTATCGTATATAAATTCTATTCTCACTATATATACTCACTTATAGAAACACCTAAATTAATATTTTTTATCAGATAGATAGAACCAAATGGGAGGAATTTTATTAAATTTAACTAATCTTATAAAAACCATATTAAACCATGAAACATAATATCAACCACTTGATACAAAAATTAATTGAAAATCGATACACCAGATTTTCCGATAAATCTATAATCCAAGTATATAACCTGGATAATGATTTTATCACCGCAGAAGATGATATCATCAATGCTTATACCCTATATCGAGAACAAATCTATCAATCATTATCCGACAAAAATACCATCAGAAGACTGATCAATCTTTTCGTAAGGTCAACAAAGCTGTTCATATATAACAATAACCAGTTTATACGCATAGATGATAGAACAGAAAAAGGATTGTATACCCTATATAATGAATACATAAACCAAATCCAAAGCATTCTATCTAAACCTTCGACTAACACCCAGATTAAGCATAATATGGAAAACCTTCTTAGGAACCACTTTTTAAACCATAAAGCTTTCATTTCAAATATGCTTTCTATATATGGCAAAACGATTCTTACCAGTAAAGTATGTAGCGAATATAGTCCTGAATTCCAGCTTGGATTGCTAGGAATTGATATGAGTAGATTAAGGGGACCGATTCTGGATATTGGATGCGGTGTAAATGGAAATTTGGTTAGATACATTACTGATAGAGGCTTTGATGGAGTATATGGCATCGACCGACTGGTTAAAGATTCTCCCTATCTAATCGAAGAGGATTGGTTCGATTATCCTCTTGAGGAGAATACCTGGGGAACCATCATATCGCATATGTCCTTTTCTAACCATTTCATAAATAATCATTATGATTTAAATGGTAATCCTGAAAAGTACATGCTAAGGTTTATGGAAATATTAAAATCACTTAGAATTGGTGGTTCATTTTACTATACACCGGGTCTTCCATTTATAGAAGAGTATCTACCAGCATCAAAGTATAAGATTAATAGAAGACCAATTACTATGTTAGATTTAGGAAACTTAAATATTAATTATACAACAGAAATTAGAAAGATATCAATATAAAACTTTTTAAGAATTCGAATAAGTAAAACCAATCTAAAAACATAATTACTAAGCAAAAAGATATTAATAAGATTTTAGCGAAATTCATTTATAATTGACATCCCCCATGTTTTTATTAATATTTTTTAACTTATATTATCAATTAAATATCTTAAAAAATATTATAAGGTTGGGTAATTATGAGCTATAAGATTATAGTACTTGCCAAACAGGTACCTGATACCAGAAATATTACTGGTAGTGCTATGAAGGAAGATGGAACGGTGAATAGGGCAGAACTCCCCGCTATATTCAATCCAGAGGACATGTTCGCTCTAGAAGCCGCCCTTGACTTGAAAGATAGATATAGTGGGGAAGTCATCGTTATAACTATGGGTCCCCCCAGAGCATCGGACATCCTTCGTGAGTCTCTTTATAGAGGGGCTGATAGGGTAATACTCCTCACTGATAGGAAATTTGCCGGGGCTGATACCCTCGCAACGAGTTATGCCCTTTCTAAGGCTATAGAAATGATAGGGGATTATGACTTTGTATTCTGCGGTCATCAAGCTATCGATGGAGATACCGCTCAGGTTGGTCCTCAAACTGCTGAGAAGCTAGGCATACCACAACTTACATTCATTGAAAAAGTGGAAGAAGTGAAAAATGGAAAAGTTAGAGCTAGAAGGAATATCGGGAATGGTTTTGAAGTATTGGAAACCAAAACACCGGTATTGATAACAATGCTCGATACAGAAGATGAACCAAGACCTCCTCAGGTTAAGTTATTACTTAAATATAAGAAAGCTAAATCTGTATCAGAAGTAAAAAGTGAATATGATGACTATTCCGAAATGTCTAAACTTCAGGATAAAGGGTTGTTAATCGAGGAATGGTCCGCATCAGACATTAAAGTGGATGAAACCAGTATCGGACTTAAAG
The DNA here is from genome assembly GCA_964447635.1 of uncultured Spirochaetia bacterium. Lineage (GTDB taxonomy): Bacteria > Spirochaetota > UBA6919 > CAYUUC01 > CAYUUC01 > CAYUUC01. The sequence goes on along the minus strand of CAYUUC010000002.1, from coordinate 24,169 downwards.
GCTCACCGACCAAAGTAAAGAAGATTGAGTCCGTCGTCCTCACTGTAAAGGATAACAGGAAGATAGGAGCAGGCATTAATGATATTGATAGTCTGATGAGAGAATTAATTGACCAACATATCATAGGCTAGGAGATTATTAAAATGAATAATGTATTAGTTTTTTGTGAAAAATCAAATGATTCTATAGCAAGAGTCTCGCTGGAGCTTATATCTAAAGCAAGAGAACTTGCTGATATCCTAAAAGTTAAAGTTGAAGCTTTAATCATCGGTGACACTTCAGTTAAAAGCATGGCTAAAGAAGCTATCGCTTATGGAGCGGATATAATCTATACCCACACTGATGATAGATTAAAAGAATACCTCACCTTACCTTACACAAACATAATAGTTCAGCTGGTAAAAAAGAAGAAACCACAGATAATGCTTATTGGTGCAAGTGTAAATGGTAGAGACCTTGCCCCCCGTGTCGCTTCTACACTTAAATGCGGCTTAACTGCTGATTGTACATCATTAGTGGTTGGCGATTACGAAACTAACAAAGAGAATTACAAGGACTTACTATACCAAATCAGACCAGCTTTCGGTGGTAACATCATCGCAACCATCGTAAATCCCCAGACCAAGCCACAAATGGCGACAGTTAGAGAAGGTGTAATGAAATTAGATGAACCTGATTCCAAAAGGAAAGGCAAGGTGGAAGAGCTTAACTATGAAGTATCAGATAAAGACTTCATCGTGTCAATCCTGGATAAACACACCAAGGAGAAAAGTGTAAATCTAACTTCAGAGCAAATCATCGTAGGTGGTGGATATGGTGTTGGTAGCAAAGATGGTTTCAAACTGATAAAAGAGCTTGCTGATACCATAGGCGGAGTTGTAGGTGCAAGTAGAGCCGCAGTGGATGCCGGATGGATAAGCAAAGACCATCAAATCGGACAGACCGGGGTTACTGTTCGACCCAAGTTATACATAATGTGTGGCATATCCGGAGCTGTTCAGCATACCGCTGGGATGAGCGATTCAAAACTAATAATAGCCATAAACCATGACCCTGATGCTCCAATCCACCAGCTGGCACATTATAGCATCATAGGCGATTTGTTTGATGTTATTCCGATGATGATTAAATCATATAAGAAACATCTTAAATAAATAATGGGAGAGTAAATAAGATGAACTACTTTACAGAAAACAAGGATATTCTTTTTAATCTAAAGAATATGGATTTAAGCACAATAGTAAGATTAAAAGAGAAAGATTTTGAAGATTATTATAAACATAACATAGATTACGCACCTGAAGACTATAAAGAAGCAATGGACAACTATCATCATATATTGGAAGTAATGGGCGACATCTGCGGCAACTACATATCGATAAGGGCAGAGTCCGTCGATGAAGAAGGTGCTCATTATGAAAATGGAGATGTTACCTATGCTAAAGGAACCCAGGATAACATGAAAAGGCTCAAGCAGGCTGGATTGATGGGCTTCACAATACCTAGAAAATATGGTGGTCTCAATTGCCCTACTTCCATCTATACCATAGCAGTAGAGATGATAAGCAGGGCTGATGCATCACTCATGAACATCTTCGGTCTTCAGGAGATAGGTGAGACGATATACTTCTTCGGAGATGAAGACCAGAAGGAGCATTATCTACCTCTATTCTGTAAGGGAGAGGTCACCGGTTCTATGGCATTAACCGAACCGGAAGCTGGTTCAGACCTACAATCAGTAAAGTTAAAAGCAACCTACGATGACAAAGAAGGTCATTGGAAGCTAAACGGCATGAAACGCTTCATCACCAATGGACTAGCCGATGTGGCACTAGTTCTTGCACGTTCAGAGGAGGGAACACATGATGCTCGTGGCTTATCTATGTTCCTATACAGAAGAGACGAGAACATGAAGATACGCCGTATCGAAAACAAATTAGGTATCCATGGTTCACCAACATGCGAGTTACAGTTCAATAACGCAAAGTGTGAGCTAGTAGGGCAGAGGAAGCGAGGATTGATTAAATATGTAATGAGTTTGATGAACGGTGCTAGACTAGGTGTATCGGCTCAAGCTGTCGGTATAGCTTCAGCTGCATATTATGAGGCTTACAAATATGCTAACGAGAGGAAACAATTCGGTAAGTATATAATTGATTTCCCTGCTGTCTATTCCATGCTAACAGATATGAAAATCAAAGAGGAAGCGGGTCGAAGACTCCTTTATCTCACATCATACTATGTAGACTACTATCACAACTATGATATCCATCTAAACCACTATAACAACAAGTCACCAGAGATTAAAGAAGGTTATAAGAAGTATTCCCGGCTTTCCGAGATGTTTACCCCTCTGTGTAAGTTATATACAACAGAGATGGCGAACCAGGTAGCATATGATGCGATACAGATCCATGGTGGACCGGGATTCATGAAGGACTTCCCCGTAGAAAGGTTCTACAGAGATGCAAGGATAACCAATATCTATGAAGGAACATCACAACTTCAGGTTGTAGCCGCAATCGGACCAATCATGAAAGGTATAGCTTATAACTGGATGAACGAAATGATGGAGACCCTCCGCTATATTGATAACATAGACATAAAGCTGTTGAATAAGGTGGAAAGGTTGACCAATATCTTCGAGAAATCGGTCATATATATGAAAGATGTAGAGGATAAAGACCATTTCGACTACAATGCCAGAAGAGTATGTGATATGGCTAATATGGTCATAATCGCTCTGCTATTTTTGGAGGATTCGACTAAAGATGATAGGAAACACTCTGTATGTAAGTACTGGATTGACAATATTACCCCACAGATTTCTTCTGATTATGAGCTATTAACCATGGATAAGGAAGATTACTTTAGTAGAAAAGATTCTATCATCCGAGATTTTTAGATTTTACTATTCTTGATTAGCCTTCTTTCGGTCTCTGACGAAGATATAATCGCTGGTAAAAGGGACTTCTATACGTGATGTAGTGATTCTATTTACGATACCGATTCTAAAGTAATTGGGGTCAATACCTTCACCTTTCAGGAGCATAACAATAAGAGCTATACCCATTCCAGCTCCCTCATCAGAATCGCTTGACTGTTCCATATAGAATTGGACGATATCTTCGTATTTCATTGTTTTGGCGAGTTTTTCGCGGAGTCTTTTTTCATCGATATTAGATATTGGTGTATTATTGACAACTTCAACACAAAATCCATCTTTGCTATGAGTAAAAGTTAACTTAACATATCTCCCCTTTTTAGCACTTTTTCTTCCATATTCGGCAGCCCATTTTTCACTGAAGAATTCCTTGTACTTTTTGGTTCCGACTTCATAATCATGAGGATCATTCATATCCCAACTGTTTTCCTCGAAGAATATGGATTTCATATTCGCTTTAGTTCCATTAACGGCAAGTTCTTTCACAGCAGTGTATAGGGCAGATTTTAGATTTTGTTTTCCATATTTTTCCAGAATTTTTTCGATAATAATATCGATTTTTTTTTCTGCGTCATCAGGTAATGAATATGTAATTACAGAAATTTTATGACCGTTTTCTACTAGCTTATCGATTCTTTTTACTATTTCCTCAAAGGACATTGCTACCCTTTTTACTTTATCAGAAGCCATTTAAACCTCTCAATCGTATATTATACTGCTGGAAATACATTTATTCCCTTCATTTATATAGAAAATAACAAATAATATCATTTATAATAATAGTAAATAATAGATAAAATATAAAGAAATTGTTTTATAATTTATAGTAAATCTTACTAAGTTAACAGGATTACCAAAATAATAAATCAGCAATCTTAATTATTTATAAAGAATAGGCAATAAATTTATAATTAATTTATATAATTTATTATGAACTTAAATTATTATTAATAATATCTACTATTTTGTATTTTATAAACCACATCGGTAGGACTGATTCATGATATTAATAATATATTAGTTAATTTTTTTTATTTCACTCTTTACTTACAACCTAAGAATTAATGAAAGATCTTATAAAAAAAAGTGATATTTTTCTAAAAACTCTTTGATATAGGTTTTTTCATAAAAAACTAATCCAGATACATAAAAAAATTTAGTCCATATGGATATAGCATAATGTTATTATATTAGCAAACATAAATGAAAAACATGATAAATATTGATATTAAATCTTTCTAAAAAAATTATAAAAACTAGTTGATTATAATTATTTATATTATTTTATTGTTTATAAAATTTTTATATGTGAGAAGGTAATTATGGTTTTCAGTAAAATCAAAAGTGTATCAAAATATATACCAGAAAAGGTCTTAACCAATCATGACCTAGAAAAAATGGTGGAAACATCTGACCAATGGATTAGAGATAGAACGGGAATTCAAGAAAGGAGGATAGCCAATCAAGATGAAACATCAAGCTATATGGGTGCTGAAGCAGTAAAAATCGCCTGTGAGAAAGCCGGATTAGAATATAGCAAACTAGATTATATCATCTGTACAACTAATTCTCCTGATATGATTTTCCCCGCTACCGCCATGAAGATAATCAACCAACTCGGGCTTAAGGATAGACCCGGGTTTGACCTGCAAGCGGGTTGTACAAGCTTTTGCTATGGTCTGGATATAGCTGATAGTTTATTAAAGAATGGAAACAGGTATGAAAACATAGCTGTTATAGGTGTGGAAAGATTGAGTAGTCTTATTGACTGGGAAGATAGGAATACATGCGTATTATTCGGGGATGGTGCTGGCGCTACTATAGTGTCCAAAAATGAAGAAGACGATAGCGGTATCATAACCTCGGTGGTAGGTGGAGATGCATCAAAAACACTTGCTATAAGATTAGAAGCGGGAATGTCTCAATATCCTGCTACTGAAGAGACCCTAAAGAATAGACAACACTTTGTAAGAATGGATGGGCAGGATGTATTCAAATTCGCAGTAAGAGTAATACCAACAGCTGTTAAGAAATTACTTAAACGAGCAAATATGACACTGGATGATGTTAAGCTAATCATACCTCATCAAGCCAATACAAGAATAATCGAATCTGCCGCTAAACTGCTTAAAGTGGATATAAGCAAGTTCTATATGAATATACACAAATATGGAAATACCTCATCAGCTACAATTCCAATAGCACTAGAAGAATCAATAGAAGAAGGAAAGATAGGAAAAGGTGATATAATCATCACCGTAGGATTCGGTGCAGGTTTAACTTATGCTGCCAATTTGATAAAATATTAAAATAAATCCCCTCTCTACAACAGCCTATATCTATTTAGCAAGTTGAAACCAGTAAGTGTTAGCTTGACATATGAGTGATTAATTAATACCTTTAATTATATAATGAATAATCAAATCGGGAGTTATAATATATGGTGCCGGTTGTTGTTTTTAGTGTTGCTCATTCTCAGGATATTTATAATAAAAGCGTATCCTATACAATAGTTCTAAAGAGTCTACAGGATAATAGAGTACTACCTATGGTTATCGGTCTTTCTGAGGCTGAAGCCATTATCGTGGAAATAAACGGTACTAAAACCAAATTTCCACTTTCACATGACCTGGTTAAAAATACTTTATCTATAATGGATGCGGAGATTAAAAAGGTTGTGGTAACTGAATTAAAGAATGAGATATATTATGCTGTCATCTCTCTTACCTACAAAGGGGAGAACTATGAGATAGACTCCAGACCAAGTGACGCCATAGCCCTAGCTTTAAGATTCAATGCTCCTATATATGTAAGTAACGAGGTTATGAATAGTGCATCATATCCTATTGAAGATAACTTCCTGAAAGATGAAAAGACTAAAACCAAATCTCAGATTGAAATACTAAAAGAAAAACTAGATAAAGCGGTTAAAAAGGAACAATATGAAGAAGCAGCACAACTTAGAGATGAGATTAAAAAAATAGAACAAGAACAAGCCAATAAATAAAAAACTATGTATGCAAAAATTCAAAAACTAGCACATAAATATAAAAATACTTGTAAAATACATTATGATTATGAAAGCTCAATACTTTTATGGAAAGGTCTATTTAATAAATATTATGCTACTTATACCCGTTCGGAAAACCACCAGCAATTAAAGCTAAAATACGCCAATATATCTATGAAAATTACATATAGCAGGATACCGGATAAAGCAGGTTTAGATAGGAAATCCATATTGTTTAAAATGCCTACATTTACAGAGATAAATGGGAATGTATTCAAATTACTGGATATAATCAAATTCTCATCGATTAAAGATATTAAAAAGATAGAAGATATTATAAAACTTAAAATTAATGATAATATAATATCGGATTTTAGTGAATTAAACAATCTTTCAAAAAATTTACTCAAAACTATATTACTATCCTATTCACTATTCGCTAAGTTCCTTATATTCCTGGAAAAGAATTATAAAGAATTTTATGATATCATCATGGAATTTCACCCTGAGATTAATAAAAAAGATATCGAAAAATTCATCCTCGATAGCGATTCTACACCATCAATCGAAATCTTAAATAAAGCATTAGAAAAAGCTATCCGCGAAGAGGACTATGAAAGAGCTTCCGAAATTAAAAGACAAATTGAAATACTGAAAAATAAGAAATAAATACTACTCATAAACAAGGAATTATTCAACCATGAAGAAACTACATGACTTCTATTTCAAAAAAGCAAAAAAAGAAAACCATGCCGCTAGAAGCATATATAAATTGGAAGAAATGGATAAAAAGTATAAAATCATTAAAAACGGTATGTCAATAATAGACCTGGGATGTGCACCCGGTTCCTGGATTGAATATGCTATAAAAAAAGTGGGTAAAAAGGGTTCGGTTTTTGGTATTGACCTTAATAAAGTTAATCAGTCATTCCCTTCTAATGTAATATTAATGCAAGGTGATATCTTCGACTTCGATGCTATGAAAACCAACATAAAACAAAGTGAATTCCTACCCGAGAAGTTCGACCTGGTGATGAGCGATATGGCACCCAATACCACCGGTCAGAAAGATGTTGATGCTTATAAATCATATGAACTTTGTATTCAGGCTCTAAAAGTAGCAGATGCTTTCCTGAAAAATGGGGGGGATTTCATCGTTAAAATATTCATGGGGGAAGACTTTAAAGCTTTCTTGGATACGGTGAAAGCATCCTTCTCCAAACACAAGGTCTATAAGCCAAAATCATCCCGTAAAGAAAGCAAAGAGACATACATTATCGGATTTGGCAAAGAAGAAATTGATTATTCAAATCTGACCTAATATACCATTATCAACCAACATAATTATTATATGTAATCATTATAATGCTATTGATTATTTTCTCCATTTTATTATTATGGATTAATAAAATCTTTAAAATCGGGTTTTACAATGAAAAATAACAATATGTGGATGGTTAGAGCAGGGTCTGATGGTTATCTTTTTGATGAATACCACAACAAGAAGGTAATAGCTATTGGTTATGGTGTAAAACAGAACCTTACCGAATATTCTAATATTGACGATATAAAAATCATAGCTAAACAGTTTTACCCACAATATTCGCTAATACAAATAAGCATAATGGCTGGGCAATTGTATAGATTCAAATCCGTTATGAATATCAATGACTATATAATCACCTATGACCCCACTCATAGAAATTATCTGGTTGGAGAAATTATTGGCGATTATAAATACAATGAGAATCTAATCCCGGATTATCCACATACCAGACAGATAAAATGGTTGAAATTAATACCAAGAGATATGCTTACAACTACAACTAAAAACTCACTTGGTGTCATTATGACCATGTTCGAGATACCTGAGGAACAGAAAGAAGAAATACTATACATACTGGATAATGATGGAAAGACCATAGATGATTATGTAGAGGTTGTAGAAGAGCTGGATAACAGTACCGAACTTAATCAGATAAAGAATGATATCATCGCCAATGCTACAGAGTTCATCAAAGATAAAGTCCTGCATCTATCTCATAAAGACTTAAAAGATTTAACTGCTGGGATATTAAAAGCTATGGGATATCAGATTAAATACTTCTTACCATATCAGAATAGAGACTATGACCTTGAAGCCAGCAAGGATGGTTTTGGTTTTAACGATAAAATCACTATAGTTAAAATAATACCTGAGGATAAGCCAATCAGATTAGAAGATATATCTAAATTAGAACCACATATAGAAAATGAAAACAAGGGATTAATCACTGTTTTCGGAAGGTATACAGATGAAATACTGAAAGAAGCAGAGAAGAATAATATTAAATTCATCGATTTAGAACAAATGGTAAATTTATTAACCCAGCACTATGAAGAATTAGACTCACAAACCAAGTTCATCATACCTCTAACCCGTATCTATTGGCCTTTGTAAAATAAGGAGTAATATAATGGAGTTAGGAAGTGATTCTACAATAATAAATCTTAACAAGGACCAACCAAATTATATTAAACAATCCGCTAAGATATTATATGAAGGATTTAAAGAACATTGGAAAGAAGCATGGACTGATATGGAATCTGCTTTAAAAGAAGTAAACGAATCATTAACAGAAGATAAAATCAATAGAATAGCTATCAATAATAAAGAAGAAATTTTAGGATGGATTGGTGGAATACCCCAATATAATGGTAATGTTTGGGAATTACACCCTCTGGTGGTTAAAAAAGAATATCAAAACCATGGAATAGGAAAAAAATTAGTCATGGACTTTGAGGAAATCGTAAAGACAAAAGGAGCATATACAATACTATTAGGAACAGATGATGAAGATTTTATGACCAGTCTATCCGGCAAAAACCTATATCCTGATGTATGGAAACATGTTCAATCAATTAAAAATCTAAAAAGACATCCTTATGAATTCTACATGAAGTTAGGATATTCTATTGTTGGTGTGGTTCCGGATGCTAACGGAATAGGGAAACCTGATATTATAATGGCTAAACGAATAAACTCAGAATAGAATTAACAATTAATCAATTGATAAATGACTCTTTAAGTTAATACTTTATAATAGGAGGTTCTGTATCAGCATGTCTCAGCATTCCCCTTCCTATTACTTCCATATCATAACCTATTGGTTCTTCACTATCTATAATCTTAGCAGGGAACATAAATTGTAGACTCACATGGTCAATCTCTCTGAACTTTATAAAACCTTTTGGGGTTATGTATTCTCTATCCTCTAAAAGCTCTATCAGATTTATAATATCGAAGTTCCCACTAGACCTGCCTATTAGACTAAGAGCAATGTATCCGGAAGTGAAGCCCTGACACATGCCTGTAGTAGGGTGATTAATGCTTTCATCTTCCCGCACCTTTTCCTTCATGAAGTCGTTTAAATGTGTATCAGCAAGCTGATAGTGGTAATAGGTGCTTCCTCTAGAGCCAGATGCACCCTCTATTGAGGATAGAACCTCGGTAGGAGGTATCTCAAAGACTAATTGTAGGTCTTGCATCTGTTCTTCCCATTCCTCACTCAATAATACATTAACAGGTGAGTATCTTATCGCCTCCTGTGGTGGGTATTCCATTATATCCCAAAATACAATTATATGAGTTGCTCCTAACTTATGAATATCATTCAGTTCGGCAAAAGGATAATCAATCTCATCCCCGCTGTTAATTGTATAGTGTTCGACGATGCTATACTCTTTCTCTTCTATCATCTCTTCAATAGCCCGATATGCTATCCTTCCATTCGGATTATCCTGTGTTACAACGATTGCTCTTACCGTCTCCTCTTCAATGGAGTGAACGATTGACATAGCTCGTTGGTAGATATTTGGTGATACCTTGAATATATACTTATTCCAGAGAGTACCGGTAATCTCATCATCATAAGCCGTATCGATAAACAAAAGCTTTTTATGTGATTCAGCGATGGGAAGCAACTGTTTAGCTGTCTCATTGCTGGTAAAGGCGGTTGCGAAGATAGCATCATTTTCAGTATACAATTGTTTCAATGCGGTTTTTGCCTCTTCGGTATCGTCTACTTTTTTGATTATGATTTTCATATCCCTTTCCGTATCAAATATACCTTTAGCTTCTTCCAGAGTATATTCCAGAGCTTGTCTTAAACCCTTCTCTACATCATTTGGATAGATATAGTCTTTTTTCTCTATGATTGCTCCAACTTTTATATCATAGCTATCCACACGATTAGGTATAACCCTTTCAGCATTGATTAGAATCGGGTTATCATCAATAATGAATGGTGGCAAATCGATATTGGGGTTATTTTCCCAGTATTTATAATCATTCAAAACCAATTCAGGCAACTCTTCAATCGTTCCCTCTATGGTTACACCATTGTAATATGGGTACCAATAATCGTTTCTGATAAGTCTTTTATCGAAATTGCTCTGTCTCACGAAAATCTTGATGTTTAACGCCCTTCCTGAACCATATCTGTTTCGATAGAATTCATTCTTTTCCTGCTTGCTGACTAATGGGTAATATATAGCTACGATATCCTCATCCTCTACCTCGGAGATATCCATAGAAGTTTCCCCTTCCGGAAATTCCAGATCAACTCTCGGTTCATAAACTTTATGGAATGGATCTAACATTGGGAATACATTCTCCAGACGGATTTTACTGGTATCCTCTTCTATCCCAATTTGTACAATATCCTTTATATCCACTGTCTTAAACTGTCTACAAGAGAATAATGATAAGAATAATACAGCTATTATTACGATGATAAGACATGACTTTAGTTTAAATTTCAAATAGACCCTCCAATCTTATTATATATCATAAAAAGATAATCAATAATTTTAGATAATTTTAGTTAATCGTAAAATATTCTTTATAAAATGGTAATTAACATTTTTCCTATCGTCTAATTTAGTTAAACATTTGGTTTTAAGGAGAAAATGATATGCCAAACCTTAGCAAGATAAAAACCCATCTTAATAGTAAAGAGCAGGTTATAAGATGGCCTTCAAAATATAGCAAAAAGCTAATCGTGCTGGATTACCTATCAGAACAATTTCAGAAAAATAAGATATATACCCAGAAAGAAGTAGATTCAATTATTAATAAGTACCATACTTTTAATGATACATGTCTTCTGAGAAGAGAACTAATCATGAAAGGTCATTTGAAGAGGGAGCGGGACTGCTCTGCTTATTGGAAAGTGTAACCATCGATTAATCTAACTGATGAACGATGAGACCGCTCCTCAACTTAGGTTCAAACCATGTGGACTTCGGCGGCATAACATTTCCACTATCAGCAACATCCATCAACTCTGTGATAGAAGTAGGGAACATGGAGAATGCCAAGACATATTCACCACTGTCTACACGCTTTTCCAACTCTGCGACTCCCCTAATACCGCCTACAAATTCTATACGCTTATCTGTACGGGGGTCTGTTATGTTTAGAAGCTTGGTTAGCACATTCTCCTGAAGTATGCTAACATCGAGTCTTTTAACTGGGTCATTCTCATCGAAAGAACCGTCTTTAGCATGTAGTGTATACCACTTATTCCCGAGATACATTCCAAATTCATGCTTCTGGTTGGGCTTTTTTACTCCGGTTTTATCTACCTCGAAGTCCAGCTTTAGCTTATTGATAAAGTTCTGTTCTGAATTGTTGTTCAAGTCTTTAATCACCCTGTTATAGTCCATAATATACATTTGACTTGCGGGAAAGATGACAGATAGGAAGTAGTTATACTCTTCATCACCTGTATGGTTAGGATTGGCTTCTTTCCTTTTCTTTGCCACATTGGAAGCAGAAGCGGATCGATGGTGTCCATCAGCCACATATAATGCTTCCATCTTCTTAAACTCATCTTGGATGAGTCTTATCTTTTCATCATCACTCACCACCCATAAAGTATGCTTAATGCTATCAGGTGAAGTGAACTCATACTCAGGAGTACCTTTGATGATTTCATTAACCACATTGTCAATTACCTTATTATCCTTATAAGTAAGGAATACCGGTCCAGTATTAGCATTCAAGGTTTTAACATGCTTGGTTCGGTCTTCTTCCTTAACTTTTCGTGTGTATTCATGTTTCTTGATGAGGTTAGCGTCGTAATCCTCAACCGAAGCCCCGGCGACTAATCCATATTGAACATGGTTTCCCATCTTCTGACTATATATATAGAAGCATGGTTTATCTTCTTGAAACATGATCCCTTTATTGACCAGTTTATCAAGGTTCTCTTTTCCCTTCTGGTAGACCCTATCATCATATAGGCTTATATCTTCAGGCAAGTCTATCTCCGGTTTGACTACATGTAAGAAGCTGTATTCATTATCCTTAGCCATCTCCCTCGCTTCTTGTGAGTTAATAACATCATAAGGAGGAGATGCCACCTTATCGGCATACTCTTTTCTCGGTCTTAATCCCTTAAATGGCTTTATATCAATCATGGTTTTCTCCTTTTACATTTGTGTATATCTTTATATCATCTATGTTTATGCTAATAACTCTTTATAGAGAAAGACCGATGTGAAATAAACCATCGGTCAGTCAATCTTTGCTATTATGGATTTACTCTATTCATTGCTTCACCGGTCTTATCAAACTTCTCTATAATCTCAGTTGCCATCTCAGCAACAGCATTCTGTGCTTGTTGGGTGGAAGCACCGATGTGATGTGTTCCATAGATGTTCTCAACTTGGGTTATCTCATCGTCGAATACATTATCATTAGCATCTGGTTCGTTTTCGTAGACATCGATACCTGCTTTTATGTCTTTTTCCTTGACTGCTTTAAGCAATGCATCCTGCTTTACGATACCGCCTCTAGAGGTATTCACGATGGTTGCTCCCTGCTTCATATTTGAGAAGAACTTATCATCAACTAATCCTCTCGTATGTTCATTCTCAGGCAAGTGTATGGTTATGATATCCGCATTTTGCACCATTTTGTATAAGTCATCGTATTTTTTAACATTCATCTTCTTGAAGTCTTCCTCAGTCAGGAATGGGTCATAACCAAGCAATTTCATACCGAATGCTTCAGCTCTCCTGGCTACCTCTCTTCCGATGTGTCCCAGTCCAATAACCCCGATTGATTTACCATAGATACCATCCGCTTTGCTGTATTCCTTCTTATTCCACTTTTTAGCTCTGAGGTCTCTCACATTGTGATAGATTCTTCTATCTAAGGACAATATCATAGCCATAGCCAGTTCTGCAACGGCAAGAGAGTTCATACCCGGACAGTTGCAGACCGGTATGCCTTTTTCCTTGGCATAATCGATATCGATGGTATTGTATCCTGCCCCAGCCCTAATGATTAGATTTAAGTCTGAAGCGGAGTCTATGGTTTGTTTTGTCACTTTTGTACTACGAACCACCAGGACATTGTTATCCTTTATAGCATCTGGTAGTGTGTTTTCTTTAAGTGATGGGTCGAAAGTAACATCATGACCATTATCTTTAAGCACCTGTTGGTATTTTTCAGGAAATTTATCAGCTAATAAGATTTTCATTTTTTCTTCTCCATAATTTATTTTTGTTTTCTAATCTCATTTACAATATAATCTATGGTTTTGGTCAACTTTTCATACTCCCCAACACCGTTAATATCAACATATGGGAAGCATGCAACCCTCAGTGAATTAGTCTTAACAGAGCTATACTTTTTGATGCCGTCTTTTAGGTTTTCCTTACCTGATGCCATAATAAAACCATTCAGAGTAGTGTCTTCAATCTTCGGGTCAGTGATTTCTATAGTCAGCGTAACATAAGAACGGAATCGCTCATCTTTAACATAAGGTTCAAGGTAGTCTGATTTTTTGATGAAGTCCATCATATAGTCATAATGCTGTCTGGAGAGTTTGTCCATACCTTTAATCCCTCCATTTTTCAGCATCCACTTACAGGATTCGTTCATAACCCATATATTAGTGTTAGATGGAGTATTAAGGGTTTGATACTTCTCGGTAGCCCTTTTGATTGGCTCCTGCAGGTCTAAACAGAATGGTATATTTCGTGTCTTCTTTACTTCCATTGCTCTTTCAACGGCTCTTGGACTTAATATAAGAACACCAGTCCCTCCTGGGACACCGAAGCATTTCTGCAGTGAGAAGACCATTGCATCGTACTTATCATGGGGAAGGTCTCTCCCACCAGCACATGAGGTACAATCCCAAGCGATTAGTGTATCCTTACCTTTCTTGCTCCATGCCATCTCCAGATAGTCGTTAGGAGTATGTAAACCCATGGACGTCTCGTTAGGGGTCAATAGAACCAGGCTTGCATTCCAGTCCGGGTCTTGGCTGGGGAACTTGCCCTCTTCTTCAGCATCGTAAAATGTCTTTTTTATACTTTCATCAAGATTATTCGCAATCTTTTTCCCCCATAGATTCGAGAAAGAACCGAATCTCAAACCTGATATCGAATCCTTGGTTAATCCCCATGATACAGAATCGAGTGCAGGGGTAGCTCCACCGAGGAAGAACATGATGACATAGTCTTTGGGAATGTGAAGTAATTCCCGTAGGTTCTCGGTAGCCTCTTTTATCATACCGTTTTTTGTTATATCAGATGCTCTATGGCTTCTTTCAAAAAGCGTATCTTTTAGTTTAACTTCTCTTATTTCCGGGTGGCCCTGACTTGGACCACATGTAAAAGTAGAATCAGGCAGTATGTCTGAAGGTATTTTTATATCCATAAATTTGTCTCCTAAATTTTATACTTTTTAAAATATGTTTATGCTTTTCTCAAATGTGTAAATTGTATAAAAATAATGATTTTTTCCTTTGAAAACCATAAACCAAATATTAAGCTACTTTTTTGATATAATAATAAAAATAAAATGGATATCAATAGATGGGATTAAATAAAAGTGAAAAAGAGAAAAGGATTTCTAAAATAATATATTCAAATTCTATCAAAAGATTTTTAAATAGACATCAATTCTTCTTTAACAACCAATATTTAATATTATTTAATGTCCATTTTATCCTAATCCATTTATTATCAGGTGTTGGTGAGTTTATGGGTGTGTTTATAGCTTTCTCATAAAGCTTTTCACGGATATCTTTCGAATATCGCAATGGACCTTTGGTCAATTTACCAAAAGTCACCGCATGCTTTGGGCATCCATGCATACATCTGAGGCAATGCAAGCAGTTTCTATCATCCTTGATAACCACATCTCTATCCATCACAAGGTTATCATCAGGACAACCCTTTACACATACTCCGCATTTAATACAAGCCGAATAGTCAATTTGGAGCTTAGGATATCTTGATTTTTCTATTTTACCCACGATATGTATCCTTAGCTTATCTAAAGGACTTCCATGATGCTTTTCAGTATAACCATATTTATAAAACTTGACCGCATTTGATTCTATAACCTTAGAGAACTCATTAACACTAAGGTTAATGCGGTTTTCAAAGTACATAACCGTCCTATACTCATAGCCATCCGGGTTTTTCATGGAGGCGATACCGTTAGAGGGGGACTTGAAGCTCTTCTTAGCTATGAGTGAATATCCTAACTTCTCCACATCCTTAGCCATAAGATGAAGACTGTTAGCAGCAAATCTGCAATAAGTTGAGTAAACAAAAAACGGTAGTTTCGTATCTGATGTTTCTTCAACAGCTTTTCTCAACAATGGAAATACTTTACTTAATATTCTGGGATATGTGAATTTGTAAACAGGGAAGCCAATACCAATTACAGTATCTTTTAAAGCGATACTTGAATACTCATCCAAATCCTCAATTGAGTAGAGATTAACATTATAACCATTTTGTTCAATGTCTTTCTTAAGATTTCGTGTAATCATTTTTGTATTGCCAGTACCAGAGAAATAAAAAATTGTATATTTCATATAATTCCCCTTATCAAAAGCTAATCTATACAATCAATATTGTTGATTTTCGATACCATCAGTATTAAAGTATTTTTCAAATTCCCGATGCTCTCCAGTCAAGTAAATCATTAACCCAACGAAGACCATAGTCAAGGTTAAACCGAGATTGGCTAAGGTTTGGTTTTCGATAACAGCATAGTATGAGAAGGAAGCAGCGGAGTTGTTCATAACAATATGTGCTATCGCCGTCACAAAAACACTCTCAGTCTTAACATATACATAAGCAAGGTAGAAGAAGGTGCATAGACTCCCTGCAAGCAAGATAAGCAGATTAAGGAAATATTCAGGATTAATCGTTATCTCTTGACCACTAACGAAAGACAGAGGCAAATGCCAAGCAAACCAAATCGTACCTCCAATGATAAAAGCAAACCAGGGTTTAATCTTGTACAGTTGTGGGAACATGAAGCCACGATGCCCGAATTCTTCACCAAAACCGGTTATTATACCCGGAAGTAAATTGAAAACGGTTAAACCACCTATTGTAAAGAGTATTATCATCATCTGGGGTGTAAAACCCGGTGGTAAAGTCTCATCTATGTTTTGACCGGTCATGGCAAACTGCTCTTGAAGCTTACTCAGGAGAGCTCCTCCGGTGAAATCCCAACTCACCGCACCGAGAACGGTGTACATCATGTATGATAACGCTGTAATACCGAGTGAGATTAGCCAGAAGATAAGGTAATGCTTGAGTTTGCCAAAACGAAGGTTAGCATCTGAAAAACCTTTATCATAAAATAAAGCCCGTGTTAGCAATGCTGCTATCGCTGGTGTCAGCATATAAGCCTGGGCAAGATACACACCCGATTGACCTAAGACTTTCATTAGGATAACAAAAATGGAACACAATGTGATTAATATAATGAAATAGGCTAATAAAGATTTATGTTTCATTTACACCTCCTACATCTATACTGGTCTAACTAATAAGACGATATTTAACCAAATTTATAAAATAATATGTTTTAGCAAAATTGACTTAAATTTCTATTATCTCCATAAAGCCTGTTAATTAAATAAAAACCGGGATTTATAATTGATATTGACTTGACGGAATGAAAATAAAAAAATAAATTTAGACTATTTACAAAGAATTTTTTAATAGATAATAGGTGAAAACCATGACAAAAGAGAAAAGGAATTTGAGTTATAAACCCATGAAAATCGATTTCAATGCACTTTCCGGTGATGAGTTTGAAAACATGTGCTATTGGTTGATAGATGATATGCCGGAGTATAAGAGCGTACATCAGATTGGCGTACAAAACACTAAAGCTGTTGATATATCGGCTAAGAGAGGGAAACAGTTATACTACTTTCAGGTTAAACGATACCGAGACTTATCCAATCGTGACATCCAAAAGATACTTCAGTTGCTAAAAGAAAAAACAGTCGAAGATGGTATAAAGCCAGATGCTTTTGTCATTATGACATCAAGCGAAGTTGGCGAAAAGAAACGACTATTCATGAAAGAGGAAGCAAAAAAAATGGGACTTAAAGTCCCACAGCTGGAAATCTGGGATGCTAATAGAATCGAAAAACTGTTATACAATCATAAGAAAGTGTTAAACCATTTCTATAAGGAGAGTACGAATGTTAAGGTCAAACGCTCTAGCCTTTCCACATTGCTTTCGATAATAGGGATTGTGATAATCTTATTCATATTCTCGATAGTTGTTGGTTTGGTTTTCCCCCGCACACCAGTTTTAGGAGACTTATCGAGATACATATTCGGAACAGCAGCAGATGAACTGGGATATTTGAAAGATTTTGCTAAAGACCTGGAAGAACTTGTACTGGTAAGGGATGCGAGAAATGATATACGCTCTTATCCAATATCAAACAAAGTTAGGTCTGACTTAATTACAGCAAACCTAAGTCTATTGAATGGTGAAGAACAGAAGTCGATTAAAATAACCAGTCAGATTGTATCTCAAGACGAGTATAAGGATTTTCCTCCTGCTAATTTCATATTAGGAACAGCGATGTTCATAAACAATGATGGAAAGAACGAAATAAGAGATATCTATACCAGAAGCATAGATGAAGACACCCAATTATGGCAATTACTCAATAATAACGGTGTATTGCTTTATCATATGGGTGAGATTAGGAATGCTTTAATGATGTTTCAAGGGGCGTCAGACCTGTATTCAAAATCCCCTGAAGTATATAAAAACCTATCTATTGCTTATAATCGTCTGGGACAAAGCGAAGAAGCTCTTGCCAGCCTTATGTTGGCTCAGGATTTACTGGAAAACATGGATGATACTGCTGGAACACTCGTCTCATCTTCGGATAACAATGAGGAAAACTCCTTTGTTGCCGTATCAACTAAAAGTCTAAACGAATTCATCGATAAAAGAAAGATAGACCTGGCAAGGAGAATAGATGATGTTGAAAAATTGGAGCGGATACTAAAGGAGATAGAAATTCAAGACCAAACCATCATTCGGGATACATTGAATAAAGTCGAGAATCGAAGTATAGAAAAGCCATAACTATTATCTACGATAAAAACTATATTTAGGTTACCAATATGAAAGATAAATACATTGTATATCTAATACTGACCTCGTTATTAGCCTTCTTACTTATCTTAGATTGTACTGGAACAGACCACATTACATCAATTGAGGAAGAGTTAGAGGATGGTCGGCGTGTAGTCCATGTTGGAGAGATAGATTTAAGTGATATAAACCGGGACAAAGCTGTAATCATTTCCAGAGTGGTCTACTATATCGAAAATACACCTCAAATTTTGGATAAAGAGACGATACAGCTGGGTTTCATATCATTAGATAAGCTGTTAACCCCTCAGAACCGTGCAGATGAGACTATTTTCTATGATGTATCTTTGGACAATGATGGCTATTTTATGATTGAGATGGATAGAGAACCGCATTCGCTTATCTATCTTTATTTAGGAATTGATGATGATATACATATCATTCCTACAGGGGCTTTACTCAATATTGATGATGATTCAAATAAGGTATATGCTGGTGAGATTCATATAATCAAACCCGGAAAGGAAACAGATGATACAATCGATTACGCAATAGATACATACATCGAGTTCTATAATAACCAGGATAACGCCATAAACCATCTAAAAAGGGAATACTCGATCAATCCAGCAGATATGGAAGTTAGCCCATTAAGCTCTCTTAAAATCCCTCCAATAGGTTGATTGTATCATTAATGTATATATTCGATTCCGGTAAGTTCTTCTTCATGGATTGTGGATTCATGCTTCCCAAAAAGCATTTCCAGGAATCGGAACATCGGCCGGTCTTCTTCTTTCAGCTTCTGCCAACGATTTTCACTAAGGAACTCTTCCACAGAGAGTGAAAAGTAATTCCTACCCTTTCTAAGAGCGTACCTGATTACATAATATGGTAGAAATCGATTATCATAGGATATTAGATGCTCGGGGACTTTGAGTAGGTTTGGATTGCTGAGGATTGCATGCTGGAATGCCTTCCCCATAAAGTATGTCATTGGATTATATGGATTGCGGTTTTTTTCCGAAAGATATCTATTATTTATCGTAACCAGCCTTGCTCCTGGCTCATAACACCCCGCTTGCTCCAATTCCATAAAGTTTTCTATCTGTATGCGGATTCTCTTTCCTCGAAAATTAATCACTTTATCGTAAATCTGTTTACGGGTAAGACTCACCACCTCTATTCCGAACTCATAGCCAACCTCAAGCATATATTCAGGTAGACCTTTCATCAAATCCTTTAGTGGTTTGGCTTCTTTAAATTCATTCCAGCGGTATACATGGTCCTCAGCGATATATGGTTTTGATTTGTTTAGCCTTATTCGTAAAGGTTCAAATAGCCTTGGTTTCTTAAAATCCGGGTTCAGATTATTAAAAGCTTTATTTATCTTTCTATGGTTTTCTAATTCAGCAATTCCGTATTGGGTAATCATTTTATAGCGTTCCTTTTAAGTCATATTTCCCCCTCCCAATACGGTTCTATATATTAAGATAATACATTATTGACAGTTTGGTAATAATTATAGATAGATAATTAATTAACGGATAGAGATGCTTAAAAATTTAATATGGTTATAATTTTTTATTGGTTTTTTACTTTAATATTAGCTTCCTGAAGTTTAACTTTGAGATGGTCTTTCCGTGGGTGAACTCGGCATTCATAAGCCCTCTTATGTCCTTTAGGAGTTAGCTTGAGTATACCATCATCTTCTCTAATTAGGTTACGCTTTTCCGCTTCTATCAATAGATTTAGAGTAAAGTCTCTGCTCCAGTTAAGATGCTGGTGAATGGTTTTGGGATTAGATTCCTGTCTTTGTCTATCGGTGTCTTCATGCTGTAGAAGGTGGAATATAATAGTGAGTATTAGGAAATCCTTCTTCTGCTTTTTTCTTTGTATTATATTCGATACAAAACCTCTTTTGGGTGAGAAAAGGAAAGATATCATAAAGATAATACCGGTTACTATTGCAATACTTGCCGATATATTAGTGTTGAATTGGTTAGCTACCCAATAGCCCGATATACCACTAACCCCACCTAATATTGCTGCTATGATTAACATATGTGATACCTTATCAACCAGTAGATAGGCCGAAGCAGCCGGTACAATCATCAATGCAACCACTAATATGCTACCAACCAGGTCAAAAGCCTCAACCGAAGTAAAAGACACCAATCCCATCAAAGCATAATTGATGATGGCAGGCGAAAATCCTAATGTATAAGATAAAGCAGGGTCGAATGTGGATAGCTTCAGCTCCTTGTAGAAAAGCCCTATAAAGATTAGGTTAAAGACCAAAACAATCCCCATAGAGATAAACCCTACCGGTATGGAGAATCCAAAAACCTCTACCTGAACGAAGGCTGATAGAGATAAGTCACCAGCATATACGATATCCATGTCCAAATGAACATTCTCAGCGAAACCCGTGATAAGAATGATAGCTATAGCAAAGAAAGCAGTGAACCCGATGCCGATAGCCGCATCCTCCTTTATCAGATTGGATTTCTGGATGAGCTCGATTACTACTACCAGCAATACCCCGGTAATACTCGCTCCTATGGATAGTAATGGGGAATCCAGGGTCTTAATGATGAAGAAGCTTAACACTATACCGAGTAAGACTGAATGAGCGATGGCATCGCTTATTAACGACATCCGCCTTAATACAAGGAAGACTCCGGGCAAAGCACATGCTATTCCCGTTAACACAGAGAGAATCTGAACATTAATGATATAATCCATAATATCTAATCCTTATCATACATCCTTTCTAATACATCTCTTGCCTTTTCTATTCCCTTTTCTGTAAGGACAAAACCATCCTTCTCTTTACTAAGATAACCTTTATTAATAATTTTAGTCATAACTCTCTGCTCAACACCTTTTTCGCTTATTTCGAAAAACGACATCGGGTAATAATAGTTATAAACAGTATCTCTATGGTGGTATAAATGGGTTAACATCGTGTTTTGCTTAAATCGATTACGGTTGTTTATCCTCGTAGAAAGCTTAAAAAATAGTCCACGTTTAGGAGCGAAAAGAATGGATATAATCACAATAACCGTTATCACAATAGTGATAAAAGGACCAGTGGGAAGATTACTACCCATGTAACTAATCACAGCCCCGAAAACACCAGATATAGCTCCGAAGACCGAAGCTAAGATAACCATTGCTCCTAAACTGTTTACCCATTGTCTTGCCGAAACAGCTGGACCGATAAGCATAGCACTCATTAGAACCACACCCATCATCTGTAGCCCGATTACAATACTTATAACCATCACAGTAGTTAAAACAACATCCAGGAGGTTCATCGGTAGACCATTAGCCTCCCCGAACTCCCTATTGAAGGCTAACAGCTTAAACTCCTTCCAGAACAATATTAACATGATAATCGCTATACCACCGAAGATTGTGATTATATATACATCATTCATCCTTATAGCGGCAGCCTTTCCGAATATATAATCATCCAAACCAGCAGTTGAACTGTATCCTATCCTCTCTAACATAACCAATAACACTATACCCAGCGAGAAGAACACGGATAAGGCTATACCTAAAGCACTATCATCCTTGATTCTGGAGCTTTTTGTTACCCACATCACAAAAAGAGTGCTTAACCAACCCATGACTAAAGCTCCAACTACTAATATGAAAGGCTCCTTCTGATTAAAAACCATGAAAGCAAGTATGACCCCAGGTAAGACCGAATGAGAGATGGAATCTCCCAATAAGCTCTGCCTTCTCAAAACCAGGAAAGAACCCAGAGCACCAGCAGTTATGCCAATGATGATACCGCCTAATGCTACAGTCCTTAATGTATAATCAAAGAAGAGGTTGTATATTAGTTCTAATAATCCTTCCATCGATATAATCCCTTATTGTTTTACATTTAAATTGTCTACTTTCTTTTCTAATGTAGAGATAGAACCGCCATATGCCTCTTTCAGATTGTCTACGGTAAAAACATCATCCATTGGTCCGCTGTCTACTAGCTTGACATTAAGGATGGTTATCCAATCGAAGTAGTCTTTGACAGTCTCCAAGTCATGATGTACGACGACAATGGTTTTTCCAATATTACGGAATTCCTTCAGTATATTAGATATAGCTTTTTCTGTGGTTGCATCCACCCCCTGGTATGGTTCATCCATCAGGTATAGTTCAGCGTCCTGAACTAAAGCCCTGGCTAGGAAGAGCCTCTGTTGCTGACCACCGGATAGTTCGGAAATCTGTCGATTCTTATACTCACTCATACCAACTTTATCAATAGCCTCTCCAACAAGTTCTTTATCCTTCCTGCCCGGTCTTTTAATCCATCCTAGATGACCATACCTGCCCATCATAACCACATCAAAGACAGTGGTTGGGAAATCCCAATCTACTGAGTTACGTTGCGGGACATATCCTACTTGTTTAGCTACCGATTTATATGGCTTCCCAAAAATCCGGATAATACCGGTGGATAGAGGTATGATATTAAGAATAGACTTAATCATAGTGGATTTACCTGCGCCATTCGGTCCTATTATTGCCATCAATACTCCATGAGGGACTTCCAGGTCGATATCCCATAGGACAGGCTTTACATCATATGCTACTGTCATATCTTCTATATAAATAGCACTTTCAGTCTTTTTCATGGTTTCATCTTACTCCTGAATTGATAGATATTTATATTAAGTGTAATGGTTTTACCGTGTATAGACAATAATATAGATAAGATTAACCTCTTATTCAGTGTATGCCTTTACGATGGTATCGGTATTATGTTTTAACATACCAAGATAAGACTCCGCCTCTGTCCCTTTCTCACCAAGGGCGTCTGAGTATAACTCCCCTCCTATCCCTTTGAAGTCAGCATATCCCCGTGCTTTAACAGCATCGACCAATGCTTGGATGAGTTTGGGACTAAGTGAGGTCTCCACAAACACAGCCGGGACTTTTTCTTCAACCACCAGTTTGGCTAAATCGGCTATATCCTTAGTCCCTGCTTCGGTCTCGGTACTTATTCCTTGAATAGCACGCATATCAATGCCGTATCTATCCCCATAATAGTTAAAAGCATCATGTGATGTTATAACAGTCCTTCTTTCTGGTGGTATCTTCTCTATCTGTGATTGTATATAAATATCCATATCTTCGATTTGCTGTATATATTTCTCAGAGTTTGATTTAAACAATTCTTCATTCCCAGGGTCTAACCCGGATAACTTTTTGGTAATATACTTAACCACATAGGTCCATATCTCAGGGTTATTCCATGTATGCGGGTCATACTCCTTTTCTTCTCCTTCCCATCCTATAAACATCTGTTCAGGAACCTCACTATTGACCACATATGCCTTATTCATGCTTTTTAGCACCTTTGTGAGATTAGCTTCTAAGAATAAACCATTCCAAAGGATAATGTCAGACCGTGCAAAAAGGCTCATATCGCTTTCCGTGGGTATATAGGAATGCGGGTTTATCCCCGGTCCCAATAGATTGTATACAACAACAGCATCCCCAGCAATATTCCTTACAGCATCCCATATTTGCCCGGTAGTAGTTACTACCACGGGTTTACCCCCCTCCTCAGCTTCTTGTTCTCTACAAGCAAATAAAACCATAAATAAAGCTATCACAAGCAGTATTACTATTAATCTTTTTCTATCCATATTCATAATATCCTCCCTTTTTAAATGAGATTTAATCTCAATCTCATTAAATATAATAATAACCAACTATTTGTCAAGTTTCCTATAAAATTAATTAATATTTTCTT
>CAYUUC010000001.1:29503-60417 GCA_964447635.1 uncultured Spirochaetia bacterium | reverse complement strand
AACCGTTGTGTTTCTTCAAGAAACCAACGAACTTTAGTCGTTGGAGTATGTCATAGTAGTCTAATAAAGGCTTTGTAAGAGAGAAAAATCAAAAAAATCGTCCAATAAATCTATAACCATTCGTAAAATTGAATTTTATTATTATATAGAGAATAATCGATTTTGGTGTTATTATTAAAGAAGAGTAAAAAAAATCTCTACAGAGGCAGTTTTTTTAATGTCAAATAACCATGAATTATTAAATAATCGATATAGAACCATAAAAACCCTGAATGAAGAAACAGGAAACACCTATCTGGGAGAAGATACGCAGAATGGTCGGCAAGTCGTTATCAAGACGAGACGGTTTAAGAATATATCAGACTGGAAGGTCCTGGAGCTTTTCGAAAGGGAAATAGACATCCTTAGACAGATTAATCACCCCAAGATACCCGGGTATATCGACTCATTTACCATAGAGAAAGGACAGGATACCGAATACTATCTGATACAGGAATACATAGAAGGAGTGTCTCTAAAAGAGAAGGTTATAGAAGATAGACCTCTTACCGAAGCGGAAACCATAAACATAATAGAACAGTTGCTGGAAATACTTAAATACTTGCACGAATTTCACCCGCCAATCATACATAGGGATATCAATCCATCAAATATCGTCATAACACCGGCAAACGAGGTTTACCTAATCGATTTCGGAGCGGTAAAAGACATATTGGAGTATAACCCGAATAACGCAACCATAGTGGGGACATATGGGTATATGCCTATAGAGCAGACTATGGGCAAGTCCAACACTTCCTCCGATTTATACTCACTCGGAATGACCACTGTATTCATGTTAACCGGGAAGAACCCGTCTAAGCTGAACATAGCGAGGGGAAAGCCCGATATTAAGGCTTATTGCGATATATCACCTTCTTTCACCCAAACCCTTAACCTGATGATAGAACCGGTGATGGAGGATAGACTACAAAGCGTAGATGAAGTATATAACGAACTAAGACTATTGAAACTGGATAGGAAGCAGACCAGGAAGCAAATTAACAATACTCAACCCATAAAAGAAAAGCAAGAAAAGAAAGATATGGAAAATAGGGTTAAGCGAGGGGAAAAAGGTAAGTTCAAAAAAGAAATTGAATACTATGAGAAGAAATATAAACCTCAGGAAGAAGACCAAGAAGAGGAATTGGCACCAGAAGACGAAGAGATAGAATTTGAGGAAGAAAGACCCATTCAATACCTAGAAAGAGACCCCGTCTTCCGAAACCAGGTGGTGAAGCGCATATCATACAGAGACCTGGAGCTTTATGTGGATAAGGTATATGTACCACCCAATTTCAATAAGATAAAGATATGGAAAGATTTCGACACCATGACGATTTACTTCCGCAGTTCAGCACCATCTAAGCATACTCATAATAGACCTATTATCGGTTCTGGTATATTGTTTATACCATTAATCATGTTGTTTGTGTATATCGGTATGGAGACATTCTTCTTAGAACCATTCTTTATATTCGCTATGATAGTGCCATTATTCGTCCTATTTATGAGGAATATCAAGATTAGGAATAACAGCTCGATACAGCTTAAAAGCAATTACCTGAAGATTATTAGAGATGTCCATGGTAGACCAGAATCAAAGATTATCGGATATTATGATATCAAAGATATTTACTCCAAATTAGTGGATAACAGAAGAAGGATTGTCATCGAACTCAAGACCAACAACATAATAGAAGTGGATACCGACCTAAGCAAAACCGAAACGGAATGGATAATCAATACCTGTAAGAAATTCATTAAGATAGCCGTAAACGTATCATAGATAGAATATGCCTCTTTTTATTAAAACATTAATGTTATTATTTTAGTTTTTTTATTGGTCAATTAAGGAGATTAATTTATTATGAACAAAATAAACATAAAAACCATTATATTATTATCCATAATCATATGTTCAGTCGTTTTTACACTATGCTCCAATAAGTCCAAACAGGACATCGATGAAGTTGTCGTCGAATACCAGCGGGAGCAAAGCAAGGAACAAACCCGAAAGAATAAGGAATATCTGGAAAGACAGACCAGCGGATATTCAAGGAAAAGCTTCGTCCGAACCGATAACAACGGGCAAAAATGGGTGAGAATGGGTGTCAACGAAAATGACCCGATGGTAAAGTGGTGCAACGATAACGGAATCGACCTTAAGAACATCGAATACCTCGTTGATAGGAAAGATAATGTTATAGAGATTAAACTAAAGAACGCATATGACATCGACTTTGACTCATTCTTAGTCTGGGATAAGATGGAATCGCTGAGCATACAGGATTCAAACCTTATCGACATAAGCGGTGTAGAGAAGCTGACCACGGTTAGAGTATTAGACCTCAGCAAGAACAACATCACCGATATTAGTCCCATAAGCAATATGGAAGACTTAACCCATCTAAACCTTTCCGACAACAACATAGAAGACTTATCACCATTAAGCAAATTCACTACTCTGGTTCATCTTAACCTTGACTACAACAAAATTAAAACTATAGACACCATCAGAGGACTATGGAACATCGATACACTGTTCTTGGACGGTAACTCAATAAGCGATATCAGTGCTTTAAGCAATATGCGGTATCTGGTTATACTGAGAATCAGTGAAAATAAAGTTAAAGACATATCACCCCTATCTAAGCTCATAGGATTGAGGACTCTTTACCTGGATGGTAACCTCATAGAAGATGTGACACCATTATTCAACCTAACCAACATAAAAGAATTGCTACTGTACGATAATCCGATAAATGATGTAAAGTATGTTAGAGACTTGGAGAGGATGTTCGACTTGAAAGACATATATTAGTTTTATAGGAAAGATTAACCAAAAAGGGGTCTGTTAGCTTAATAACAGACCCCTTTCTATTTTAAACTCCGTTTAAGGATTATTGATGTCCGTGAACGGCGTAGATGTAGTTACTATTAAGCCCGTCTGATGTTGTATAGTTTGTCCATGTAGCACCATTATCAGGAGATCGGCTTAAGCCTCCTTCTGTTGCGGCATATACGACATTGTTTCCTGCATAGGTTTCGTAGACAGCTTCGCCTCCTAAACCGTCAGTGGTAGTGTAGTTGGTCCATGTTGAGCCACCGTCTGTAGAGATGCTTAGACCTTCCAGAGTGGCTGCATATACATTCAAACCATCAACATATACATCATGTACCCATGTATTACCTAAACCATCGCTTTCTGTATAGTTAGTCCAAGATGAGCCCCCATCAGTAGAGATGCTTAGACCGCCATTTGTAGCGACATATATGTCACTGCTGTCTGCGTAAACACCCCACACCGTGTCTCCACCTATTCCGTCATCGGTGGTATAGTTGGTCCATGTTGATCCACTATCTATGGATACACCTAGACCGTCACCAGTTCCAGCACATACATTCAAACCATCAACATATACATCATGTACCCATGTATTACCTAAACCATCGCTTTCTGTATAGTTAGTCCAAGATGAGCCCCCATCAGTAGAGATGCTTAGACCGCCATTTGTAGCGACATATATGTCACTGCTGTCTGCGTAAACACCCCACACCGTGTCTCCACCTATTCCGTCATCGGTGGTATAGTTGGTCCATGTTGATCCACTATCTATGGATACACCTAGACCGTCACCAGTTCCAGCATATATTGTGGTTATATCAACAAAAACGCTATAAACACTTGAACTGGTTAATGTATTAGCGAGTTTAGATGAAGAGACCGTGGTCATATTATCATTAGTCCAGTTTAACCCGAGAGGTGTTCCTGCATAGACATATCCGGCGAGAGGACCGGGTGGCTGACAGGATACGAATATGAGTAATGTTATTATTAATAATATAAATAATGATAATTTAATTTTCATGTGATAATCCTCCAAATTTATTTCCCTGCAATAGCAAAGCCTTTTCCATATCTTAAATTGTAATTATATATATCCTAAAAATCTTATCTAATTTCACGTTAAGTTAGGTCTTGTTTTATATGGATAATAAATAGAATTGGAAAGTGAGTTACCAATGCAGATTTTTATTGACCTTATATATTAAATATAATGAAAAATATTAATAATGTAAAGGTTAGATTTTTACAACAGATACCGGATAGAACATATCCATCATTCTTTTACTATAACTTGATTATGAAATATTATTTTATGAATTGTGGATAATTTTAAAGTTCATTTATAAAGCATGTCCTTACAATATACCTCAGGTAAAGGTATTAGCATATTTATTATTCTTTAATCTGAAACATATCAACATACACTATAGATAAGTACTCCGGTAGTCATGTGAAAGGTAAATCGGCTTCTGTGGGAAGACTTCAGCCAGCACAGGCTTAACTGTCGGAGTCTCGATGAGCATCCACCCTCGATGCACGATGTCCTCCAATGGTAATGTCCCGTAAACCATAGCTGATAAACCCTTCGCATGGACAGTCACATCCGCAGACCCGCTCTCTATACGTCTTACATTAAGCATGTTCCCATCACCAGTCAGCTTGAACAAACCATTGTTCCATTCGCAATGTGGGTCTTTCACTAAGATGTTGACATCCACTCCACTTATCGGACAGGTGATGCCTGATACAGCCTTTTCAAAGTCGCAAACCCGAACCATCCATGGATTACCCGGCATCTCTACCTTTAGTCCTTCCATAGTGTCCTTTATCCATCCGCTGATGTTTACCCCGAGCGGTACAGGCAGAGTTATATAGGCTACTTGATCAATGTGCTGTGAGAAGTAGCTGAATAGTCTATCTCTTGCCTGGAAACTTTTCCAGAACATA
This sequence comes from uncultured Spirochaetia bacterium, assembly GCA_964447635.1. Taxonomy (GTDB): domain Bacteria; phylum Spirochaetota; class UBA6919; order CAYUUC01; family CAYUUC01; genus CAYUUC01. Next base: position 55,580 of record CAYUUC010000001.1, on the reverse strand, counting down.
TCGTTAACTATGATTTCGTTCCCCTCACTATAGCTCTTCTTGTTGTACTTCGCTAAAGCCAAAAGTTCTCCTTGATGCTTAACTGTAACGATTAGCCCATCCCGGTTAGCCTTCAGCCATTCACCATCGGTTATACCTTCAAATATGCAATAGCCGTGTATGTCGGGAGCAATGCCCTTGATGAAGTTCAGATAGAGGAGCTTGCCGTCCTTTGCTCTGATTAAGTCGTAGACCCACTCATTAGCTTTGAGTATATGTTGGTAATGGCTTAGGGATTTGATGGGGGTTTTGACCATGAGTTTGCTATTGGCAATGGTATAGCCGTATCTCTCGTAAAAGCTGTCCTTAAAAGGCATTAGTATGCTTAATCCCACCTGCTTATCCCTCATTATGTTGAAGCATTCTTTCATAAGAGCGGAGACATATCCCCGATGCCTGGCCTGAGGATAAGTCCCGATGGATGCAACCCCGCCTGCATCTTTCATCGTTCCCCTTAGATTCTGCTTAAGCTCATAGATGCGAACCATGGACATAAGCTTTCCCTGGTCAAATATGCCTATGGTGTTTTCCGGGATGATGTCGGCGAGTTCGATATCGCTTATCTTTTCATCAGTCCATGTTCCGAAGGAGTATCGCCTTAGCTCTATGGTTAAATGCTTCTCTTCTTCTCTGATTTTCCTTATTTCCATTGTTTCATCCTTTTTTATTATCTTTAAAAATATAATAAAAAGTGTGAAAGGATAGGAAACCCATGCATGCATTAAAAAAGATAAGTCTATTGATTATCCTTTTATCCATACTGATAATGCTCTTGTCATGTGATGGAGGGATGAAGAAGCGTAGCACCGGTCAGCGATACATCGAAGACATACACACCTTCCTGAGACTCACCGCTTATACCAGTTCACAAGGAGAATTCGACCGGTTCGAGCAAGTAGTCAACGACATCATCGAAGAATATGCCCCCAAGGTTTCAGTCTATGTAGAAGGTGGTGAAGCCTATACCATCAATCGTAGAGCGGGAACAAAGCCTGTTAGCATTTCCGATAGCCTCGAAGAGCTTATATCAACCACGCTTAGATACGGTGAGATTACCGATGGGGCTTTCGACATCACGATAAAACCCGTTTTTGACTTGTGGGAGTTCGGTGATAGGGTCGGTGAATACTATGAGGAAGGACAGGAAAGCATCTTAGACCCACCCATCCCGGAGCAAATCGAAGAGAAGCTCAAACTCGTTGACTATCGCAAGGTTAACCTAGAGGATGGGAAGATATCATTTGATAAACCCGGCATGGAGATACTCTTAGGAGGGATTGCTAAGGGGTATATCCTGGATAAGATGCGTAAAGCCCTCATTGATGAAGGCTTAAAGTCGGGATTGGTGGAGGCAGGCGGTGATGTCATTATCTTCAACTCCAAGCCTGATGGTAGTAAATGGCGTATAGCAATGCGGAACCCTCGTCCGGATGACCCTAACATGCCACACCTACCGGGTAACCACAACCTGGTTTACGGACTAGAGCTGGACAACTGCTGTGTGGTAACTTCCGGTGACTATCAGCAATACTATATCGATTCTAAAGGGAAGAGACGCCATCACATCATAGACCCGAAGACAGGCTATCCTGCAGAACCGGTAATCAGTGCTACCGTGATATCATCTTCCATTATAGAAGCTGATATTCTATCCACTGCGATAATGGTTATGGGGATGGATGCGGGTAATGACCTCATTGAAGGGATAGAAGGGGTTGAATCCTGCATCATATACACAACATCGAATGGTAGCTATGAGATAAAGACCAGCTCAGGTTTTAATGAATATGTGAGCATAGAGCCTGAAATGGGTAATGATGATTGATTTATTTTTAGGAAACGGATGTGAGGTAGTCCAACAATTCTTCGTAGGCTCTATTGAGCATACAGGTCAGCTCTTCTGCCTTCTCCCTCTTGAAGTCATCATTACCGAATAGGTCGGGATGGTACTTCTTAATCATAGACTTATATGCCTTCTTTACCTCTTCTAAAGTAGAGCCTACCGGTATTTTAAGGATGGTATAGCTTTCCTGAATTCTTTCGTGGATGGTTTTCTCTTTCTTTACATTTGTATATGTTTTATAGTTGAAGCCGTATGTCTTTTCCTTCTTTGATTTTGATTCTTCTTCCCTTCGTTTGGCTTCTTCCTGAGCTTCTTTCATAAGGGTTTCTTCTTCGGGGTGTTCATCTCTGAATATGCTAAAGACGATTTCGTACTTCCTGGCAATATGTTTAATGATTTTTATGCAATCCTTGACGAATTTTATAGTCTCGTAATCGATTTCAAATTCATCTTTGTAGAATTCTAGTCTAAAGTTTATCGACCGGTTAAGTATATAATCCAGGTTTTCAGCGTAATAGTAAAAGACCCGCATTACCCGTTTGAGGTTTAATCCTGCGGAATTGAGCTTCGTGGTGGTGAAGGCACGGGCGAGGGTCTTGTCAAAGATTCGGGTTTCATCGGTGATGGAAGATGTTATCTGTTGAGAATTAGGATTGGTAGCATCAGGGGACATCTCTGTAAGTTGGTCTAAGGTGTTGGTATAGTTTTCCACGGTCTTATTAAGCATTCCCAATGCTTTATCCATGAAGCTGGTTACCGTTTGGTAGACTCCGATGCTGATGCCTCTTTTGGAAAAGTTGTTTATCTTCCCGTTCACAATGGATTCTTTGGAGAACCATAGGTAATCGTCCAGCCGGTCAATAATTGATGATATCCTATCTAAGACAATCTCCAGCGAGAATGAATATGAATAACAGTTTCTTCGCAATACTTCAGAGTCGTGTTTCAAATAGTTCATCTAATATTACACTCCAAAGGATAAACAGGGGGAGTCAAAACCAATGGAAACAAACCCCTATTATATTTAATATAAAAATTCCTTATATTAAAAGCAAAATTTAAATTTAATCCAACTCTCCGCCGACTATTCTAAACTCCCGTTTATCCCATTCATAGACTAAAGTCTCTTCATATCCCTCCGGTATGCGACAGGTGGTCTTCATGATGACCTTATTAGGCTGACCGCCTTCATCATTGGGGAAGTATATCTTGGTGTTGCAGTTATCTTCAACCGGGATGTAGGTGAAAGCATAATATAGCTTGCCCTTGTGTATGTAGAAGAAGTCTTCCGCACCATCGTATTCCAGCTCTTCGGAATACTTTACATACCTTAGGCTGAATAGCTTCACCCTTGGTATAAAGCCTTCATTCTCATATATGCGGTATCCTGTGAAGTTTAACTCGGCAAAATCTTCTTTATAGGCAACCGAGCTTAGATAGTCCCCCTGAAAGAGTTTGAGTTCGTACTTATGCGGGGCATCCTCTTCGTATACAGACCTGCCCAATGTGGTCAAGTCCCTTATCAGAACCTTATCCTGTATGTAGTCGTAGTTGAGGTTATCCACGATGAACATGTCTGATAGGTGACCTCCCCACATGTACCCGGTCTCATCACGGGCAGAAACCCGATACCAATGGTTAATAACATCGAACCACTCGATGGTTTCCTCGCTCTCGGACAAAATCTCAACTTCTTCGCCCTCATTCAATTCTAGTAAGGTTAGGCTTTCAATATCCGGCAGAACCTTGAGAGGGGCTTTATCCCTGAAGACATAGTTCTCACCGGCCTGCTTGGTCTTTGGCTCTGTTGGCAATTGAGCATAGGCTAAGCTTATACAAATTAAGGACATAAAAAATAGTATTGAAATCAGTAATGAATTTCGTTTCATATTATAACCAAATCCTGATAAATTATGCAATCGTTAACACTTATATCATATTAATAATTATATAATTATCCATTCATGACAAAAAATAGTAAGATTATATCAATATATGATTAAAACAATTCATATATTTATTACTTTTATTAGTGTAATTAAATAAAAGGAGATGATATAATGGCTGACTATTCATTTGATAAAGAGTTGGATATGGATTATGATGAAGCTATGGACAGAATTATCGATGAGTTGTCCAAGGAAGGCTTCGGTATACTTACCGATATCGATGTAAAAGCTACCCTGAAAGACAAGTTAGGTGTAGACTTCAAGCAATACCACATACTGGGAGCGTGTAACCCGAACTATGCTTATGAAGGCTTACAAGAAGATGAGCAAGTCGGGCTTCTCCTACCATGTAAGGTCATAGTATATGAAAAGAATGGCAAAGTCATCGTATCCGCACAAAACCCGGTAGAGTTCATGAGTCTGATTAATGAGGAGCTGTGCGGGATGGCTAACGAGGTCAAGAAGAAACTCAGAGATGTAATCCAACGGCTTTAAAGGCGGGTTTTACCGTATGATGCATTAGAAAAGGAGGGCAACCGTATACATGGCTATCCTCCTCTCTTATTACGACTTAATAGTATCTATTACTCTCTGCTTGTCTAATTCAATCTTACCATGAAGATATTAGCTCATACCATCCGTTAGCAGTAACCGAAGTAGCGAAATCGAGGTTAGTATATCCTTCATCTGCTGTAGGTGAAGCACATATGCTTAATCCTCTATCAATATCCGGACCAGCACCATCATAACTACCGCCGGAAGGACCAGCCCAAGCATATACTATAGCTTCGCCTAATGCTTCACCAGCAATATCAGCTTTATTCTGAATGTTGGTTGTCATGTTTGATGAAGATTCCACATCCATGCAGAATTCACCGAATTCATGCAATACACCACCCCATGAATATGAATGAACACTACTCATAATGGTTTGAGCTTCTGACTCTTTACCATCAGCTATGATAGCGGAAGCGAGTTCATCGATAGCCTGCTTGAGGTTATCCATCTGGGTGAGGTTAGCTCCGGTCATGGTTTGGTCACCACCGAAGTTATCCCTGTATGATTGAACCATGTGGGTTATTAGAGATTCCACTTCTTCCATATCTGAAGTCATCCGTGGTATCCAGTCATTGAACTCCCATCCATCAATCTGTTCTGATTCAGGAGAAGCAACCATATAATCAGAAACATTTCTAAGCTGATATCCTTCTTCGATATTGCCTAATAGACAAACATCGAAACCTACGATGGAGAGTTTATTTCCAGGACCGAATCCGGCAGCCTCAATAGAGGCACTAAGCTCTGTTGTAGATAGATAATCACCGCCATTATCATCATCCCAACATACAGCCTTAGTCTTAGGTCTATCATCATCTTTACCTGGACCACCGCCATGGTTGGAGAACATAATCATCCTGTTCATGTAGCCAGTGTATCTCGCTTCTGCCCAGTTGAGGAAGCCTGTTACATTAGCACCATCACCTACATTCGGTTCATCACCACTCCACCATTTTTCACTGGTTAAGTCTATGGTTCCGTCTGCTAATTCAGTATCTTCAACCGAATCTGGAGCTAATTCGTATAACTTACCACCTGCCGGTGTGTAAGAAACATAGCCATCTGTACCATCCCATAGTATTAGGAAGTGTATATTGGATATGTCCACTCCGTTATCCTGTAATTGATAGAGACCATACTCCATCTCGTTGATGTCTCCCCATAGGTCTTCTTCTAAGTTGTTATCACCATCCATATACATCATGAACAGCCATCCTGGTTGAGCATCTACACCTTCTATTGTCAGGTCGAACATGAAAGGTGATTCATCATCATCGCTGTTTGGTATCATTACATTGGTGGTTTTGGTTTGTCCCTCGCTTACGGTGACATTTAATGTGAACTTAGTGTTTTCTCCAGGAGCTACTTCGCTGTCGGGTTGCTGTGTTATGGTAAAGTCCAGATTATCGACTATTACATTATCCACATATAGAGGGGCTTTCCCCATGTTTTGAATGCTGTATGTGAGTTCGACTGCTTCATCTGCTAAGACTTTTCTATTGATAGTATCACCGTTTTCTACTCCAGCTATGGAGATTTCTGGTTTAGGCGGTTCGATAGTTATATCCCCATCGAATACCAAATCATCAACCCATGCTGTATCGGCACCACTGTCTCCTATATAGTCTTTTGTATAAGCCCACTTTAAGGTATGGACACCGGCTGAGAGAATATGTTCATATTGTGTCCAATCGGAAGCATCATCATTATCCCATTCTATAACGGTGGTTCCATCAACAGAGAACACGAATCCATCATAGAATCCATAACCTGATGTTTCACAATCTACCTTTACATAGAATGAGACGGTGGTTTCAGCATTAACGGTTACATCTTCTAGCATAAAGTGACTCTCTTCATCGTGATTGATGTCTCCGAATTGTACAGCATAAGAACCACCATTGACTTCGCTATCCTGAACCGCAGGGTCAGCAACTCCGCCTAATGTGTATGGGTTTAAGCTGAAATCACCTGTTTCAAAGTCATCATCCAATATTTGTGTGGGTGAATGCTCGATAAAATGAGCAGTGACTTCGTTTCCTTCAATGGAATCCTTCGGGCAATGGTTAACATAACCTTCCAATCCACCGGACCAATGGTCAAACTTGTATCCTTCATTAGGAATTGCTCCTACGGTTATAATGCCATTATCATGTGTTATTTCCTCTACAGTTCCCGCTCCTTCTGGCTCTACATTGTATGTTATCTGTTTTGGATTACATCCGATTATAAATAGTATTAAGATGGTAATGGATAATAATACTATTAATTTTCTCATTTCCTTTTTCTCCTAAAATATTTTTAATTTGGTAATATTAATTATCTTAATAATGTTTTTTTATATTAATTAGTACTTATTATTAAATATGTCCACAATAAAATATAATAACACATTTAAGATATATTAACATTTTTGGGTGATTATTATTAGGATGGAAATTCTCCTTTATCTTTGGAATATATTTGCTAGAATAATAATCAAAAATCATTGTATAAAGGTAATATTTTTTGATAAAGTGTGTATATTCACTTTTTTGAGAACCAATCTCATTTTATTTAATCCATTCTTATTAATACCATTCTTCTAACAACTCTTTCCAAGTATTAATCGTACCATCATCGGTTGTGTTGCAGAAGTCAATCCCGCCAGAATCATTATAAGTATCGGATGTGTACCATGTTTCATTACTACTTTGGATTACCAGCCCTTCGTATGTTGTATTTCCTGTTCCATCATAAGTATAACCATCGTTATAATTACCCCTCCATGAATAGACTATTGCATGTGATAATGCTGTATGAGCATCTACCGCAGCATCAGTCAGTGTTGAACTGAGAGGCGCGGTGGTGAGATTTTCGAAAAGGTTACCTAAATACCATGATGGAACATTATTACTATATGTTGTATTTATAACACTCATTATAGATGTCTGGTTATCTTCCTCTACAATGGCTTGGACCAATTCATCTATCTTTGTCTTGAGGTTTTCTAATTCCATAAGATTGACGGCTGTTAAAGCCTGTTGTCCACTAACATCGTCTCTTAGCGATTCTACAAGAATTTGTGCTAAATCTTTAGGGGTGCTATTTGTGTTTATATCGGGAAGCCACTCCTGATATTCGAAGCCATCAACATTCATGTTTTCCGGTGTTGCTACGAAATAGTCTGCTAAACCTCTATATTCATACGCCATTTCAACATTACCCATTATGCAAGTATCCATACTAATGAGGGATAATTGATTATTAATACAACCGGCGTTAATGAATGCCTGTTGTATCTCATTGGTATATAGTGAGGTATCACCACTTTCTTCATCAGACCAACCTTCCCTACTAGGAGGATCTTCTCCTCTTATAGAACTACTATTTCCGGACATATTAATGATATTGTATTGGTATGCAGGATATTTTGACCTAGCCCAGTTTATAAACTCTTTCAATGTGTTACCATCTCCCATGTCTACTTCATCACCAGACCACCACTTATCAGCAGTATGATCAATGGTGTTCGCTCCTAGGAGGTCATCTAGATTGGAGTCTGGTCCTAACTCATATAGTTTACCGCCTGCTGGGTGGGTGGTATCATAATACGAATTTCCGTCCCACAGAACCAAGACCTTAACTTCATCCAAGACTGCTTGGTCCATTAGGGAAAGCCCATGCTCCATCTCGTTTATATCTGACCATAATGGGCTTGCTAGATTATTATCACCCACCATGTACATCATGAATAGCCATTTAACATCTTTTTCCACTCCTGTGAATTTTAAATCAAAAGTATAGGGCGATTCATCAGGGTCATTATTTGGGATGACAACGAGTGTTTCTTTAGTTTCACCAGTATCAACATTAGCTGAGATTATGATATTTGTTGATTCATCCTGTTGCAATTCATAATTAGTGGGTTGTTGTATAACGGAAAAAACATCGTTATTGGTAACCATTACATCATCCAGGAAGAGTTTACCATCACCTATGTTTTCAATGATAATATCAAAATCTGACGGCATATTTGATGGAACATCTATTTCTAATATTCCTTCATTTTCTACATCTGGAATTACAATATCAGGTAAAGGCGGCGATGTTCCAGTTTCTTCTATAAAATGGGCTGTGATGGTGTCTGATTCTACATATTCAATAGGGTAGTTGTTAATCGGTCCTTGTAATCCGCCTGACCATTCATCGAAGATATAGCCTTCACTAGGTTCAGCAGTAACTAAAACCAAACCATTATCTTGAGTATTTTCGTTGACTGAACCTGCTCCTGGCGGTTGTATTTCATAGCTTATCTTATCTCCACCAAGGAGTTTTTCATTATAGTACATACATGAAACAAAAAGAATTGAAACTAATAAGATAATAATACAGTTTAAAATAAATAATTTTCTCATAGCTGAATACCTTCTTTTAATAAATAATTAAGATATAATATAACACGTATTATTATAAAAAACACATAATGTTAATATTAATTTTACAAAGGGTATGGAATCAAAATGAGGGATTTATGATTAATCCCTCATTGTGTAATTAATATGATAAGGAATTAGTACCAGGCATCCAAAAGTTCTTTCCAGGTATTGACTGTGCCATCGTTGGTTTCATTACAGAAGTCGAGTTCCCCATATTCATCTACAATGTCTGTCGTATACCAGGTATGGCTACTCTTCTCGATAACCAGTCCTTCTTGTGTATCGGTTCCTACACCATCGTATTGTGGACCGCTGTAGTATGATCCTCTCCAAGAGTAGACTATTGCGTCACCCAACACAGTACGGGCGTCGGTTCCCAAACCTTTCAGAGATTGGCTTAAAGATGTTGCATTGGCTATATTCTGGAATAGTTCCCCTAAGTACCAGCATGAATTCCCATTAGAAGCGGTTGAGTTTATCACTGCTTTAACACCTGCTTCATCACCTTCCGCATACATAGCGGCGGCTAGTTGGTCAATCTTGGTTTTTAAATTCTCCATCTGGGAAAGGTCTGTTGCGGTAAGGCATTGTGAACCTCCGATATCGTCTCTGTATGATTCTACGATTATTTGAGACAACTCTCTGGAGTCAGTTGTGATTTCCATATCTGGTAGCCAGTCATCGAATTCCCATCCATCTCCGCCTTCGTTCTCCGGTGAAGCGATAAAGAAGTCTGCTACATTCCTATACTCGTAAGCCTCTTCAACAGCTGACATGATACATGCATCCATACCTATTATAGATAGGGTGTCTGCATCGCAGCCTGCTCCTAAGAAGCCCTGCTGTATCTCGTTGGTGTAAAGATGCGTTCCGTTATCGTTATCAGACCAGCCGTATCTATCAGGGATGTCATTGCTCTTAACCCCTCCACCATGGTTGGACATGATGAAGACTTCGTTCATCATTCCTGGGTATTTAGCCCTAGCCCATATAATAAAGTTGGTTATAGTTGCCCCGTCGCCCATATCTACTTCATCACCACTCCACCACTTCTCTGAGGTGTGGTCTATGGTGCTGTCAGCAAGGCTGGTGTCTTCTGAATCGTCCATAGCCAGTTCATACAGCTTTCCTCCTGCTGGAGTAGAGCTATCATAACCAGCTGTTCCATCCCATAACACTAGTATATGAATAGTATCCCTCAATGCGGGGTCCATTTGATAAAGACCGTATTCCATTTCGTTGATGTCTCCCCAGAGAAGGCTTTCCAGATTATTATCCCCATCCATATACATCATGAACAGGTAGCCCGGTTCTGCATCGACACCTTCTACAGACATATCGAACATGAAGGGAGCTTCGTCTTCGTCGCTATTTGGTATCATAACACTGGTGGTCTTGGTTTGTCCTTCTCCTACGGTAATAGAGATGATGAACTTCGTATGGTCTTGAGGTGCTATCTCGGAAGCGGGTTGCTGGGTTACAGTAAAATCCGGGTTATCCAGCATGATGTTGCCTACATAGAGGGGAGCTTCACCTACGTTCCGTATGGTATAAGTCATGTCCACAGCCTCATCCGCTAATACTACTCTTTCTACTGTATCGCCGTTATCTATACCGGTTACTTCTATCTCAGACTTTGGCGGACCGAGGTAGATATTGTCAATCCATGCTGTGTCGCTTCCTGATGTTACCGAACCGTCCTTCTGGTACTCCCACTTAATGGAGGAATAAGACCCTTGAGTCAGGGTGTATGAATATGTAGTCCATGAGGAAGCATCATCATTATCTAATTCAGCTTCTACACTACCATTTACAGAGAATACCACTCCATCATAGAAAGATGAACTGGAAGTTTCACAATTGGTTTTGATATTGAAAGACATGTTTACATCTTTATCTATCGTTACATCTATAATCTCAAAGAAACTGGATTGGTCATCTTCTATGTCCCCGAATTGAACGGCATATGTTCCATCATATGCTTCATCAGATTGGATGAACGGCTGGACATCACCTCCTAATTGGTAATCGTTAACCGAGAAGTCATTGGTTTCAAAGCTATCATCCTTTATTTCAAAGGTATCCATCTGTATGAAGTTTGCGGTAACTGAATTACCTTCAACCATATACATAGGACAATGGTTGATGTATCCTGTCAATCCTTCCGACCAATGGTCAAACATGTAGCCTTCGTTGGGATATGCTCCGATAGTTACAATACCGTTTTCATGTGTTGTTTCTTCTATGTATCCAGCCCCTTCCGGTACAACATTGTAATGCATTTTTTCCGGATTACATGCCAGGATTGATATAAAGATGACAAATACTAATATCAGACTTAATTTTCTAAACATAATATCTCCTAAGATTTATAATAAAAATAATATTCATTTTAACTGCTTTATCGTTGCTTTATCATTGGCTTTATTCTAATTTTAACTATAGATATGTTAGTCTATATGGAATATAATAATAATCTTAACCAAATAATAATTTTTAAATATGTTTTTGATTGGTGCATTAAAAAAGGAGACTTCCTATAAAGAGGGTCTCCTTTTTGGTTTGATGCCTATTTTGTATTTGATTTTAAGATTACCACTGGTTTATCAGTTCATACCAACCAATAGATGTAGTCGAGTTTGAGAAGTCAAGTGAGGTATATCCTTCACCACCGATTGAAGTGGTTGCACTAATGCTGAGTCCTCGCTTGATAACATCACCTCTACCGTCGTAGTTGCCACCGTTGCTGTCAGCCCATGCATAGACTATGCTTTTACCTAAGGCATTAGATGTAGCAGTGGCTTTATTCTTTATGTTAGTTGTCATATTAGATGAGCTTTCTAAATCCATGCAGAACTCGCCAAATTCGTGTAAGTAGCTGTAGTTATATGAATGGGTGCTGTTCATTATAGATTTAGCTTCTGATATCTTGTTATCGGTGACGATAGCTGTTGCTAACTCGTCGATAGCCTGTTTCAGATTATCCATTTCGGATAGATTTGCTGCGGTGAGTGTATCGTAAGAGTAGTAGCCCCCCCATCCAGCGAAGTTATCTTTGAATGACATTACGATTTCAGTTGAGAGGTCTTCCGGGCTCATCATAGACCCGCTGATTCGTGGTATCCAGTCGTTGAATTCCCATCCGTCTCCACCTTCTGATTCAGGTGATGCTACGAAGTATTCAGATATGTTCCTGTGTTCATATGCTTCTTCGATATTACCCTGCATACAGACGTCGAATCCGATAATGCTCAGCTTGTTTCCCATTCCAAAGCCGGCGTTTTCTACTGATACTCTAATTTCTGATGTGGATAGGTAATCTCCTCCATTGGTATCATCCCAGCATACTGCTTTTAGAGGGAAGTCTGCGTCTTTGCCTGGTCCTCCTCCGTGGTTGGAGAACATAAGCATACGGTGGGTATAGTCCGGATATTTAGCTTCCGCCCATGTTAGGAATGCGGTTACATTATCACCGTCACCGACATTGACTTCGTTCCCTGTCCACCATTTTTCGGAGGTGTGGTTTATTGTATTACTGCTCAGTGTGTAGTTTTCCGATGAGTCGGGGGCGAGTTCGAATAGTTCGGAGTCACCGTTAGATGCTCCATCCCATAATATCATGAAGTGTATCTTTGATATATCTACTCCGGATTGGTCTAGTTGATAAAGACCGTATTCCATCTCGTTAATGTCTGTCCATAGAGCATTCTCGAGGTTGTTGTCACCATCCATGTACATCATAAACAGCCAGCCTTCTTCTTTCGGCTCTGCGAATACAGCGGTGATTGTTTTATCTTGGTCCATGGTGACTGTAGCAGGATTGTCTTCACTGGATAAATCTCCTTTCCAATGTGAGAACTCATAATTAGTGGCGATAGCTTGAGCGGTGAGTTGGACTTCTGTTCCTTTACCGTCCATCATTTCTTCGATGACTTCACCCTTACCTGTGGGTTCTATGTTAATTGTTAGTGTGAATCCGTTGTAATTTCCATCTGCTCCGGGCATACAAAACAAGAATGCCGTAAGAGCAGTAATTGCTATTATAATAAATAGTTTCTTCATAGATAAATTTCTCCTTTTTGTTTAAAAACCATAAGGCATTTAACTATTAATATAAACACTTATTAAATATTTTTCAATTCTGCCAGTGATGATTTAAAGGGGAATATTCCATTATAAATTATTAATAATTTAAAGGTGTGCCTGCCTTATCATTTAATAAGAAAGGGTTCATAACATTTATTTGTAGATTTTTGTTTATCCTTGATGGTTTGTTATTAACAAAATTTAATCGAGAATCTTGTTAATTAATTCTTTCCAGGTATTAACCTTACCATCATCTGTGGAGTTGCAAAAATCGATGCTTCCAAAATCTTGATACGGTTCTGATGTGTACCAGCTGTGAGGGGTCTTTTCGATGACTAATCCTTCCTGACTCACTTCTCCCACTCCGTTATATGGTCCAGCTCTGAATGGACCAGACCACGAATAAGCAATAGCTTTTTTATATTCATCTAAGACATCATGAGAGCTTTCATTAATCTTATAGTTAATAAAGTCAGATGAAATGATATTATTAATAAAATCGCCGAAATACATCGAGTCATTCCCGCTGACTAAGGTTTTTTCAAAGATGCTTTTTAGCTGGTTCACCTCTATATGTTCGTATAGAAGGGAAGCAAGATAATCCAGATTAGACTTGATTTTGTTCATATATCTTAGGTCAACAGCGGTCAGAGTTTGGTTTCCGCCTACTATGGTTCTATATGAGTTTACGATTTCCCGGGATAATTCTTCCGCATTTGTCGCTATGTCTATACGGTTCAATAAATCATGATATTCCCAGCCATCCCCGAACTCATCCTCTGGAGATGCCACGAAGTAATCAGCTAGGTCTCTGTACTCGTATGCTTCTTCAATATTAGCCATTACACAGGCATCATATCCGATAAGTGAAAGCTTTCTTCCTTTCATAGCATTGATAATGGCTTGCTGTACTTCATTGGTGTATAAGGCGGTCTCACTTTCCTGGTCATTAAGTCCATATCTGTTATTATGGATATCCTTAACCCCTTTGCCATGTCCGGACATGATAAGAACTTTGTTTTTGTATGATGGGAATTCTCTTATGTTGTATTTAATGAATTGCTCAAGCGTTTTGCCGGAGCCGGTATCTATTTCGATGCCTGGTTCAAACCATCCGTTATTTAATGAAAGAGTTTCCTCGGACAGTTCAAGGTCCAGTTTATCATCAGCTGCCAGCATATACAACATCCCGCCTTCTGGCATGAGAGATGAGTATCCTTTATACCCATCCCACAGGACAATGACTCTGACTTTTTCTCTTATCTTAGTTTCCAGGAGGTGCAAACCGTATTCCATCTCGTTAATGTCGTACCATAAGGCAGTTTCAAGGTTATTATCCCCGCCCATATACATCATGAAGAGGAATCCTTCATTTTCCTTAACCCGATTAACTTTAATTTGGAATTTGTATTGGTTAATTACCGGGTCATTACTTGGAATTACGATATTAGTCATTAATTGTGTGGATGAAGTGGGTGATAATCGTAAATTGAGGACTTTGTATTTCCCCGGTTCTATAGCTTTATGAGATGGATTATTTGATATATAGAACAATTCATTTGAGTTAGTGATTCTTCCTAGTATTAAGTCAGAGAAGCCGGTATTATTAATATTCAGTTTAATATTAATATTATCATTATCTAAGACAGCATTCTCGATGTATATTCCATTATTATTCACCTGTGTGACATCTATTTCTGGCATTAGGTCTATTATTTCGATATTGTCTATCCATGCGGTGTCTCTATCTTCAGATGATATTATATTTTTGGAGTATTCCCACCTCAAGATATTGAATCCGGCTTCTAGATTTATTTTGTATTCTGTCCATAGCATAGCATTATCGCTATCCCAGCTGATTACCGGGTAATCCATATCATTTACATAGAATTTCAAACCATCGTAAAAATCATAGTATCCGGATTCACACTCTATCTTGGTATAAAATCTGACAACAGAGTCCCTGTCAATATAAACAGGTATCTCAAGGTGGCTGGTTTGGCTGTCTGTTATGTCACCAAACTGCAAAGCATTCTTGCCTTCATAGACTTCATCAGTCTGTATAAAAGGCAGGTTATCCCCTCCCAATATCCAGGCATTTTCTGTGAAATTTCCTGTTTCCCAATCTTCTTTTATCCAACTATTTAAAGTTGATATATCAATAAAAATCGCATCTATATCTTTATCTGAGTCCATCAGTATCTCTATGCTTTTACCATAAATTAATTCATTACCAACCCATCTGAAGAATACATGGTTATCATTTTCATGAGCGATAAGGTTTATCTTTTCTCCTTTTATGTAGAAGTGCTTTTTGGGTATAATATCTACTGTACCTGTACCTTCAACCTCTACATTCAAATGGTACTTCACAGCGAGGAATTGTAATGGTTTATCGGAAAAGATATGGTCTATCCATGCTTTATCTTCGAAACCATCTATGTTTATATCCTTATTGTATTCCCAGCGTAAGGTATACTCACCTTTATCCAGGTATAACTTATACATAGACCAGTTTATATTACCAGACCAGATTTCTCTCCTGCTACCGTTGATATAGAATTTAAGGTGGTCATATCCTTTCTCTGAACTGACCTTATAATAGAAGTAGAGATAGGTGGACTCTTCTGCTATAATATCTACTTCCATAAAAGATGACGAATTGCCTTGACCATGGTTATCAAAAACGACGGCATTATTTCCCAGATATTTGGTTTCACTTTGTATTGTAGGTGGGGATTGATGGGTAGAGTCTATATACCATTGAAGTTTACCGGAGAAGTCTCCTTGCTTTTCCTCAAAGTCATCCAGAATCAAAGATTCAATATGGGGATTACCTCCGTCACCAATCTCATCACCGAAGTTGTAATCATCATTATCTTCACCACCCGATTTATCTATAAGTGGTTTGCAGGCAAGGATTATAAAGGCTATTATGTATAATATCGAAATGAGAAAAAATATTCTTCTCATAGGTTATTCTCCGGTCGATACCTAAATGATAAGGTTATACTTCTGTAATCCCTTATAATTGGATATATTAGTCGGACTATTAATAATTTCTAATTTGAAAGTATATAAAGTAATCTTCTATCGAACCTTTAAGTTAAAACTTACAAAAAAATCACATCAACGTCAATGGAATTTTAGCATTTATCCATGAAAAATTTTTGAAGCCTTCTCAGCATTAATTTTAAATAAAAATTTTTTCCATTAGGCTTTTTGTTGATATTTAATTAACTTATATTAATAGCATTATCATAAGGAGGGATTCTTTAGATGGATTCATATCAGGAACTTAAATCAAAGCTAACCAAATATGGACAACAACACCTATTACGCTTCTGGGATGAGCTTAACGATAAGCAGAAGGAGCGATTAACTCAGGCTATTAACGAAATCGACTTCGATAACATCAATGAACTTATACCCAGAATAAACCAGGATAAGCAAATAGAAAAGAATATACAGCAACCAGACTATATAAGCCTAAAACCAGAGGAAGAAGACACATCCTTACTACAAGGTAAAGACAATTTCCATCATCAAATGCATATGAAAGGTGAGGAACTGCTTAAACAAGGGAAGATAGCCGCTTTTGTCGTGGCTGGAGGACAGGGAACGAGACTCGGTTATGATGAACCTAAGGGAACATTCCCCATCGGTCCGGTTACTGGTAAATCCCTCTTCTGGTATCACTTCGGTAAGCTGAAAACCCTTCAGCAAAAGTATAACACCAAGATTCCATTCCTAATCATGACTAGCGAGATGACTCATGAACCAACCATACAATACATGAAAGATAATGACTTCTTCGGCTACGATAAGGACATGGTTTTCATCTTCCAACAGGGAAAGATGCCGGCAATGGACATGGATGGCAGGATATACCTTGCTGAGAAGGACTATCCGGCATTCTCACCCAACGGACATGGAGGGTCTGTCTTTGCTCTGAGGAATTCCGGCACCCTGGATAAACTAATCGAGATGGGTATCGAGCATATATTCTACTTCCAGGTTGATAATGTTCTGGTGAGGATGTGTGAGCCATACTTCATCGGGTGTCACACCAATAAGGATAATGACATAACGCTTAAGGTAATCGAGAAGGCTTATCCAGAAGAGAAACTCGGTGTGTATGTCATCAATAACGGAAAACCGTTCATCATTGAATACAGCGACCTAACAAAAGAAGAACAGCACGAGAAAGACTCAGAGGGCAAGCTCAAATACCGTCTGGGAAGTCATGCCATACATCTGCTCAGTGCTAAGTTCATGAAAGAGTTTACAGATAAACACAAACACTTGCCGTATCATAAAGCAGTGAAGAAGATACCTCATATCAACCAGGATGGAGAAAGAGTCCAACCTGATAAGCCTAATGGAGTTAAATTCGAGATGTTTATCTTCGATATACTGGGGTATTCTACCGTGGATAGGGTAACAGCGGTAGAAGGCTTAAGGGATAGAGAGTTCGCTCCGCTTAAGAATAAGACTGGCAAAGATTCCATCGATACAGCGAGAGCCTCTCTCATCAAGGATAACGTAAGGAGATTAAAACAAGCAGGCGTCGCTGACATTCCTACCGACTCAGAAGGGAATCCAAAACATAATATTGAAATATCTCCATATTATCGAATAATGAGAGAAGAATTAAAGGCGAAAGTGTCCGATATTATAATTGATAAAGATATTTATATCGGAGACTGATTTTTAAGGAAGAATTTAAAACATGCCGGGAAAGACCAGACCAATTAAGAGAGTGACGACTTTGACCGATAGAGAGAAAGAAGCAAGGGAAGTATATAAGAAGGCAGAGCAGGAGTTGGAAAGGGGCAACCTCTCAGACGCATTGTCATACTGTAAGAGGGCGAAGAACCTTGACCGCAATTTTGCATATGCCTATAAAACCATGGGTAATATCTTCCTCAGAGCCGAGATGTTCGACGAAGCATTGGACAACTTCGAGGTATTCCTCAATATTAGCAAGAAAGCGGGTAATCAGAAGGATATTGAACTTGCTTACAACTATCTGGGTTCCGTTTTTGATGGGGTGGGTAAGTATGATAAGGCATTAGCCCTATACATGATTAGCCTGGATATGTCAGAGAAGCGGGGTGATGTTAAGGCTATGTCCAAGTATTACAACAACATCGCTCTTACCTATCGCAAGCTACAGATGTGGAAGAAGTCTAAGGAGTACTATGACAAATCGCTCAAGATAGCCCGTAAGATAGGAGACCGCATCAATACAGCATATTACTACTTCAATGTAGCTTACCTCTATCGGGAACAGGGTAAGACATTCAAAGCATCACGATTCCTTAATAAGTTCAAGCGTTTAAAGAAACAGCTTGGACTTAAAGATGATGATGATATGAAAAGAGACAGCGGAGATGAAGAGGTTAAACCTCTCAAATAACCTGATGATTAATCCATAAACTATTCAGGAACAATCGAGCCGAAGTTCTGCGTTGCCACTACGGTATCATATTCAGCTCCGAAGAAGGTGGTGGTTCCTGTATAAGTCCCTACACCAAGGTATTTGAAGTTTTCATTAAGCATATTTTCTCTGTGACCGGAAGAGTTCCACCACATACCATGGACAAACATCTCCGCTAGTTCGTTATAAGTCCATGTTTGCCAGCTGGAACCCGCTATGTTTTCTCCCCGATAGCCTTCGGTGACACCTTCATCAGCCATTCTGTCGAAGGGGGTTTCCCCATTATTGGGATTATCATGAGCGAAGAAGTCCTGTTTGATCATTTGTTCAGAATGACCCTGGGCGGCTCTTTCCAGTGCCTTAGAATAGTCTAGAAGTGCAACTGAGTTCTCCTGTCTGATAAGGTTCGTATCGTGAAATATAGCTGCGTTTAATAGGTAATAGTTTACGTTATTATAATCTATGGTTTCATTCGCTGGTTGGTAGTCCTTAAACTCTTCTGCACTCATCTGGTAGTATTGGTCTGTATTTGGAGCGCATGATAAGGTGAAATACATAATTGAAAACAAGATAAGCATAATTAAGGTTAGTTTTAAATATTTGGGAAAGGATTTTGACATATCCGTCCTCCTTATCTAATTTTTTTACATTGATAATTCAATTATAGTTTATATTTTAGATTGAATCAAAATTATCCCTGAAATCACTGATATTTTTTTTCAACATTGAAGATTTTTATTATTATAATCTTAAAGATATCTCTTAAAGATAAGCATAAAAAAGCCCTAAATCTAACAATAATAGGAGGACTAAGGTTAAAAATGGCAACATATAAATATAAATGCGAAAACTGTGGCGAATTTACAGTGAAAATGAAAATGAGTGAGTATAAACCTTTAGAAGTATGTCCAACTTGCGGAAGCGAGGTTAAACGTATATTTGAGGTTCCTTCTGCTATGATATTCAAAGGGGACGGCTTCTATGTTAACGATTATAAGAAAGCATCAGAAAAGCCTAAAGACACAGGAACAACCTGTTGCGGAGGGGAAAAGAGTAACACTTGTCCCTCTTGTTCCACAAAAGATTAATCTAAATCATATCAATAATATTTATCAATAAAATCCATAATAATAATTAATCTGTATTGTTTTACCATCTTTATATTGGATGAGTTTTTCTATAAGATTACCTTTTTCATCATATTTGTATGTTTCGGTGATAAGATCATCTTTATCTTTTATGACAATGCTTTCCATCTTATCATGTATCACTTTCTTGACTAGATTGCCATCTTCATCGTATTCGTAAGTTTCTGTTATGAGGGAGAAGTATATAGATTTATCTTCTCCGGAGGTTTCAGAAGTGAATTTAATCAATAAACCTTTTTCGTTATATGAATAATAGTTTTCATAATAGATACCATCAGTCGAATCATATATTTCACTTAATAGAAGACCATCTTCAGAGTATGTAAATGTGGTCCTCGTTTCCCATCCTGTATTGCTTAAAGTTTTTATTAGGATTATCTGTTTCTCTTTATTGTATATATAATCAGTAATCATCTGAATTCCGTTCCTTTCTACGGTTACTTCTTTTATCACATCACCATCGTCATCGTAGGTTATTTCTTTTTTGTAGTACTCATCGTCGATGATTTCCTCTGTGTGGTTGATTTCTTCGATCATAATACGTCTACCCTTTTCATCATATTTGTAGTTAATGATACCACTACCTTCTTCGCCCATCCATTCTTCTTTTATCAGGTGTCCTTTATCGTTATAAGTATATGTTGTTTTTGTTGTTCTGCCGAATTCGTCTATTACTGATTTTTGTATTAGATTATATTCCTCATCGTATGTATTGATGATTTGCTTTTCTACTTTGGTGTTTAGGGTCTTTTTGTATTGGAGAATTTGGTTATTATCATTATAGGAATAAGTTTCGACCATTTTGTACCCATCTGATGAGTCCGTAACCTTTCTTATAAGTCTGGAATTACCCGTGGAAAATATGTTATTGGAATTATCGTTGCTTGTTTGATTGGCAGAATTAGACTTCATTCCGGTACAGCCAAGGATTAAAGCCAATGTTAGTAATGCTATTATCTTATATATTTTCTTATTCATAAGAATACCTCAAATTTATAATCAGATTGTTCCGCAAAAAAGGTAATTCTTCAAAGAAGAACCCCCCTAAATCCCTTCGTCTTCTGCGAAGACGCAAATAAGGGGACTTGAATTTCTATCTTATTCCCCCCTTTGATAAGGTGCTAGGTGGGGATTCTCCGTTTAAATCTTTCATAACAATGAGGAACAATCTATAATCAATAACATAGATATACGATATTAATATACAAAATAGGAATCGAAAATAAAATTTATATGGTAAGATAGATTTTTTTAATATCAAGAGAAGTTAATTTCGATGCCACTATGGTAAACATCGATCTTTTTTATTGGATATATACAATACAATTATGGAGGTGTTAATTTCGAAAATGGATATTAAGAATGTATTAAAAAAATCAACAACATTCATCCAAACATAGATATAGAATTGATATGGTATTATTTATGTTTTAATGTTGAAATCCCGGATGTAATTTATTAATTAAAGGAATGTTATCATAACAAGATACAACAAATTGGGAATTTTTTCATATATTTTGATAAAAAAAGCTCTTTATTTATTCAGAATTATTCTTTAATTTCCTAAGAGTGGATAGTTTTATTAATATTTTTTTTAATATGGAACATAAGAATCTTTTCTGTGTTTTAATAACTGATTGAAAGGGAGAAACTGATAGTTGGCTATTTCATACAAAGATGAGAGTGATGAGATTTTAATGTTGTCGTTCTGTAACGGGGATGATAAAGCATTCGATGAACTGGTTCTCAGATATAAAGACAAGATAGTTAATTATATCTATAAGTACATAAGGGATTATGACCGGGCTCAAGAAATAGCTCAGGAAGTATTTTTAAGGGTGTTCAGGAGCAGGGACAGATACAAGGTTAAGGCGAAATTCACCACCTTTATCTATAGAATTGCCTTGAACCTATCGTATAACGAGGTTAGAGACAGAAACCGGAGGAAAACAGAACCCACGGACGAATTCTCAGACTTGAAGATGAAGGATAGTAAAACACCCGAAAAAATATACGAAAAGGATGAGACCGAAAGAATAGTTCACGAAGAAATCTCGAACCTGAAGAACAAGTACAGGGATGTAATCATCCTATGTGATATTGAGGGACATTCTTATAAAGAAACGGCTAAAATCCTTGATATTTCTGTCGGGACTGTTCAATCAAGGCTCAGCCGGGGAAGGCTGAAGCTAAGGCAAAGACTGGAAAAAGTCCTTAAATAAAACAACTCAAAACGAGTTAAAAGGTGTTTATTTAGGAGGAAGGCTTTTTCGATGAAGTTTTATAACTAAATGTCTCCTTAGAGGTTTATATATGGCAAGTAAAAACGAAAATAATATTTATAAATTTGACCCACCACAAAAGGTCAAAAAAAGATGGAAGGCTATATCAGCATTAGTTGATGGAGAATTAAGCCCCCCTACTCAGTTTGATATTAAACAGAAAATCGATAACGATAAGCAATATCAAAAAACATATGAACAAATCATACAAATAAAGAATTTATTAAAATCATTAACCCGAATTAAAGCCACCGAGGACTTCGAGGAAAAGCTCTATAAGCTGATAGAGTCAGGGAAAATACCTGATGACCTCGATGAATACTTACCCCTGGATGAAAAATGGGAACTCGTATCTAAATTCGTCGATGATGAACTTAAGCCAAAAGCTAAGTTCATGGTTGAACAGAATATAGAAAACGATGCAGAATTCAATAACAATTATCAGGATATTATTAATATTAAGAATTTCCTGAAATCAGCTAAGCAAATAAAAGCTGACGATGACTTTATGGATAAACTTAAAAACCGTATAGACTTAGAGAAAAAGAATAGCAAGCAGAGGACCAAAATAATAGATTTCAAATCTAACTGGTTCAAGACAGCTTCGGCTGTAGCGGCAGTGGCTATGCTAGCTATCGTGTTCGCTTTCGCTGTGGGAATGTTTAATGAACCAACACTCCAGGTCGATGACTCTGAAGGAATTGTTCAACAAAGCGATACCGATGATGATTCATCGAATGAATATACTCTCGTCAATGATAATTCGGATATAAAAGAAGAAATCATAGCAGAAAGCGGAAATCTTTCTGAAAATAAAGATAAAATGAATAATGGAGAATCTTACGATGAAATAAATGTAGCGGATAGCATGAGGTCAACCAACCAAAGAGAATCTATATCTGCGGATATGATAATGCTTGATGAAGGTGGGAACTCTGGTACGATGGACACCATCGAGATTAATGACGGCAGGTCGGTTATATTGCCTCCCGAAGAGGTGCAGATTGCATTTAATATGGGTAATAAAAGTCCACTCTCACTCATGAATTCAAACAAAATGTTCCAGCTGAAAGGTGATGATAAGGTCAATGAAGAGGAAGAGCTTAACCCTATGGAGGAGTTAATAAGAAAGGCTACCGTGTATGAAATCATAAATATGTATAACTTTACTCTTACGGAAATTAAAGATACTGTCGACTCTATGTTTGGAAGAGAAGAACTGCCCTACCAAAGAGAAGTAATCCAGAAAAATGCTAAGAAAATTGTTTATCAAATAAATAGATATTCAAAAGAACTTATCGAACATAACCAGAAATAATCCTTTCTAAAATATATTTTATATCCCAACGAATTTTATTATTCTTAACCAAAATCACATCATTAATAATAAACCTTAGATTAACTGGAGACTTTGACCATGAATAAGAACATAACCGCTGTCTTATTAGGTGCGGGGGAAAGCTCCCGATTCTGGCCCCTAGCCGTTGATAAGCATAAATCGATGTATGAAGTAATGGGAAAGCCGGTCATACATTATACCATCCAGGGACTTAAGAAAGTCGGCATCGATAACATCATCATCGTAACCCAACCTACAGATACATCCATCAAAGACCACTTTGGAGACGGGGAAGAGTATGGGCTAAACATCGATTATGCAGTGCAGGAGAAGCCATTAGGCATGGGTAATGCCATTCAGTCTGCACAAGACAGAATCACCACCGACCACTTCTTCATACTAAACGCAGACCAGGTTAATGCTGATGACCTCGCCGGTGAGATGCTTAACCTATTGGGGAGTAAGGAGGGGGTAGACTCTGTACTTGCCTCCCAGCAGACCGATACACCTTATAACTATGGTATACTTGAGATTGATAATGGAATGGCACTTGGTATTGAAGAGAAGCCGGCGAAAGGCACGGAGAAGTCCGACCAGATGGTTATAGGTATCTACCTTTTGCCCAAACGCTTCCTGGATACGCTTAACGCAACACCAACCTCCCAGTATGCCTATGAAGAAGCATTGGAAGCGTACATCAAAAAGCATCGAAGTACTGCCGTATGCACCTTCCAGGATATCCCGGAGATTACGCTTAAGTTCCCCTGGCATCTGTTCAGGGTAAACAGATACCTTATGGATAAGTTCCTAATCGAGCCGAACATCAGTAAGGACGCTAAGATAAGTCCTACCGCCATCATAGCAGGGAATGTGTTTATAGGGGATAATGTGAGGGTTTTCGAGAACGCAGTAATCAAAGGTCCATGCTACATAAGTGATGGAGCTATCGTAGGGAATAATGCTTTGATAAGGGATTATTCATACATAGGCAGGAAAAGCATCGTAGGATACAATACCGAGATTAAGCACTCCATCATGTATGACCGGGTGGAAACGCATAAGAACTATATAGGAGATTCGATTGTGGATGATGATACCGGCTTCGGTGCGGGGACGATAACAGCTAACCGTCGGCTAGACCGGGGAAATATCGCAACCATGGTCAAAGGTAAGAAAGTGGATAGCGGGATGTCTTTCTTCGGATGCATCATAGGCAGGAATGTTCATACCGGTATACATACCGGATTAATGCCCGGTGTTAAGATAGGTAGGAATGCTAACATCGGAGCGATAACGAATGTGACAAAGGATGTAGAAGATGATGTCTTCTTGTATTCTAAGCAGGACTTGATTAAGCGGAAAATCCGCCGGTAGGTTATTTCTCTTCATCCTGCTCATCTTTGATGATATGGCTTTTTTTGTTCTTCTTTTTCTTCTTTGACTTATCTATCTGTTTTTCGATGAATTCGTAGATTTTTCCAGCGATATCCTTACTGGTAGCCTTCTCTATCCCTTCCAAACCTGGCGATGAGTTCACTTCCATTATGACCGGGCCATGGTTTGATCGTAGTATGTCCACTCCGGAGATACCCAATCCCATGATTTTGCTTGCCCGAACAGCAACGGCTCTTTCTTCAGGGGTAATCTTAACAGCCTGTGCTGTCCCTCCTTTGTGAAGGTTGGAGCGGAATTCTCCTTCTGCACTAATCCTCATCATAGAAGCCACCACTCTGTCTCCGACCACAAAGCACCTTATATCTGAGCCACCTGCCTCTTTAACGAACTCCTGGACAAGGAAATATGCATTCAATCCCCGAAATGCTTCTATGGTGCTTTCTGCTGCCTTGACGGTTTCGGATATGACCACGCCTTTGCCCTGTGTGCTTTCCAGTAACTTCACGATGAGGGGCGGTCCTCCCACTATATTGATGAGGTCTTTGGTATCGTCCGGGGAGTGAGCGAAAGCGGTTACCGGTAGACCAATGCCTTCTTTTGATAGGAGTTGTAAGGAGCGGAGCTTATCCCTAGAGCGTATGATAGAGTCGGAATTGTTCACAGCATATACACCCATCATCTCGAATTGTCTTACTACAGCGGTTCCATAGAAGGTTACCGATGCTCCTATCCTGGGGATGACCGCATCAAAGTTCCTCAGGATTTTCCCTTTATAGTGAACGGTTGGTCTATGAGAGGTTATGTTCATATAACATCGCAGGTGGTCTATGATTTCTATGCGATGTCCCCGTTTTTCTCCAGCCTGGACTAGCCTCTTTGTTGAGTATAGATTAGGGTTATGTGATAGGATAGCGATTTTCAATATGTTTCTCCTTATTTCAAAATTAGTTTTCCACAGGGCTTCAAATATGCTCTTTGTATTGATAGCCGGATAAAAATGATTTATTAGGGTCTATGATGACTTTCCCCCTCAGTGAGGTTCTACCTAAAAGGATTCTGAACTTCATGTTATCCCTATTGGCAAGTGTAATTTCGATGTCCCATGACATATCTCCTAGTAATATAGGTGTTTTTATGACATATCTTTCATCTTCCAGCCCACCAGAGTTCTTAACGCTCCTTTTGTCGATAATCTCAGCTACTGATGAGATTTCATGTTCTTTATTGTGCTGTATAGGATGTATCCAGAACTTGACTTTATGAATGCCATTATCAGATATAGGTTCTATCCTGAATGCGTGTAAGGATGATGTTCTTGCTCCGGTATCGATTTTCGCCTTTATAGATGGGATACCGAGTTTAGGAAGGGATATCCACTCCCTCCAGCCGATTTTAATCTTATTGCTGACTTTTAAGTATTTGTCCTTCATATAGTTATACCTATGTCACTCCAATTGATATTAATCAAGGATATAAGATATTCTATTTTTGGTTAAACAAAAAAGATTGATAGTAGTATATTTATAAATGATTATCATGAACACAAAGTTCTTCTGGATTTACCATCGAGCTTTTCT
>CAYUUC010000001.1:0-29403 GCA_964447635.1 uncultured Spirochaetia bacterium | reverse complement strand
CGATAACCATCGAGCTTTTCTCGATAACCATCGAGCTTTTCTCGATAACCATCGAGCTTTTCTCGATAACCATCGAACATTGTTCGTAAAATCAAAGACCAGATTAACCACTAACAAAATAACCGTTACCAAAAGAAATATTATATGCAAGATAACTAATTTTCAACAAGAATTTAATTTTATTAGGGTAGGTTTTCATTATATAGATTTTAATACTGGTTTTTAAAGTCCTTTTAAAAACCGGGTTCTGATATAGTGTAATATAGACAATATTTATATTGTTAAATAAATATTATAAAAATGTTAAAAAAATAATTGACGATATAAAATGAAAAAGTTAAATTCTTATTAAATGTATTTTAAAAAGCGGTTTATTAATTATATATACAAAGATCGTTCATAATATATTATTGGTTTTGGGAAATTGTATATGGAGAAAAAATTAGAAAGGTATGATGGTTTTTATCAAAAGATTATCAAATCCAATAACCGTAAGAAAATATTTAACCTGCTTAGAAACGAACGAAAACTGACTAAGCAAGAGATATCAACCATGCTTAGTATCAGTATCACCACGGTGAGTAGTAATATAAAAGCTTTGTTGAAAAATGGTTTTGTAAGAGAGTCCGGTTTTGAAGAAAGCACCGGAGGGCGTAAGGCTACTATCATCGAATTCATTCCCAATTCCAGATATACCATTGGTGTAGAATTCCACGAAAACACCGGTCGGATAGTACTAACCAACCTCGACCATGAAATACTTAAAGAGAAAATCCTCGATGAGCTGGATTTAAGCAATTTAGTAGATGAAATAATTAAACATATTAATGGTTTCCTGGATAAGATGATAGACCGAGAAAAAATCATTGGTGTTGGTATAAGTCTTCCTGGAACGGTAAATGTAAATGATAAGATATTAGAACATGCTCCCAATATGAATATATCCAATGTTGATTTCAATAAAGTGGAAACAATGTTAGGCATGCCGGTCTTTGTAGATAACGAGGCGAACTGTTCAGCATATGGTGAATATAAGCTTAGAGATATAACAAAGGGGGCGGTCTTTTATGTTTCCATAACAGAAGGAATAGGTGGGGCTATTATCATAGATAAGGATTTATACAGCGGTAAAAATCATCGAGCTGGTGAGATAGGTCACATGACCATTAACTTTGATGGTGAAAGATGTTCCTGTGGTAATAAGGGTTGCTGGGAGCTGTATTCTTCGGAGAACTCTCTTAAAAAGAAATATAAAGAGATTACCGGAAAGATTCCTTCGACAATAGGGGAGATATTCAGTCAGTATCATGCTAATGATAGGGTAAAAAAGATGATTAAGGAATATGCTCTTTCTATTTCTATAGGGATTAGAAACCTGCTGATGATATTTGACCCAAAATTTATCATAATAGGTGGAAATATATCACATTATAATGATATACTGCTCCCGCTAATTAAGGATAATGTGTTTAGTGATAATCATTTCTTTGACGAGAGCGACCTTGAGATTGTATTCTCCCAATTGGGGGGTGATTCTGGAATAATAGGTGCTACGATGTTTCCTATTGACAGTTTATTTTAGGAAGTGAAATTCTTTAAGGAGTATTATTATTATTGCTTATTAAACTGGTTTTTAAAAGTATAACCTAAACGGAGGACTTTTTATGGAAGAGTTATTCAGCGATATACCCTTTATTAAATATGAAGGAAGAGATTCGGATAATCCTTTAGCTTTTAAGCATTATAAAGAAGATGAAATCATCGGTGGAAAAACCATGAAAGAGCATCTAAGATTCGCTATGTCCTATTGGCATACTATGACAGGCGGAGGAAGCGACCCTTTCGGTGATGATACCATGGTCAGACCATGGGATAACCTCGATGATTCGATACGGGTAGCAGAGATGAGGGCTTATGCTGCATTTGAGTTTATGAGTAAATTGGGGATAGAATTTTTCTGCTTCCATGACAGAGATATAGTACCTGAAGGTAAGGATTTAAGGGAGACAAACAAGAGGCTTGATGAAATTGTTCCCTTAATCAAGCAGTTGATGAAGGCTAATGATATTAAACTCTTATGGGGTACTGCCAATCTTTTCACCAATCCGAGGTTTGTCCATGGAGCGGGGACTTCTTGTAATGCTGATGTTTTCGCTTATGCTGGTGCTCAGATTAAGAAAGCTATAGAGATAACCAAGGAGCTTGGAGGAGTAAACTATGTGTTTTGGGGTGGTAGGGAAGGATACGAGACCTTATTAAACACGGATATGGGATTGGAGCTGGACAATTTTGCCAGGTTACTTAGGATGGCGGTAGATTATGCTAAGCAGATAGGCTTTAATGGTCAATTCCTTATTGAGCCGAAACCTAAAGAACCGACCAAGCATCAATACGACTTTGATGGGGCGAATGTGCTGGCTTTCTTGAGGAAGTATGACCTTATTGACCATTTCAAACTTAATATAGAAGCGAACCATGCTACATTAGCAGGGCATTCTTTCCAGCATGAGCTTATGTATGCACGAATTAACGGTAAGCTGGGAAGCATCGATGCCAACCAGGGCGACCTTTTACTGGGATGGGATACTGATCAGTTCCCGACAAACCTGTATGAGTCTACGATGGCGATGTATGAGGTATTGAAGAATGGAGGGCTTGCTCCTGGAGGACTTAATTTTGATGCTAAGGTGCGAAGGGCTTCCTTAGAGGTTAAGGATTTGTTCCTGTCATACATAGCGGGGATGGATACTTTCGCTGTAGGGCTGAAAGCGGCTTATAAATTGCTTAAGTCCGGTAAATTGGAAGAGTTTATCGAAAAAAGGTATAAGAGTTATGAACAGGGTATAGGAAAGAAGATAGTCGATGGTAAGGTCGGTCTTATGGAGTTGGAGGAATATTCCTTATCTAAAAATGAAATTAGGAATGAATCTGGAAGTCAGGAGTGGTTGGAAACCATTATTAATAAGTATATCTTTAACTCTGAATCGTAGTTAAAGAGGAGTCATATAATGTATTATCTAGGGATGGACTTAGGAACTTCATCGGTTAAAATACTCATCATGGATGAAGCAGGAAAAGTGATTGATAAGGTATCAAGGGAATATGAGGTGTATTATCCCCATGATGGTTGGGCTGAACAGCATCCTGAAGAATGGTGGAATGAATGTAAGATTGGTATTAAGCAAATCATCCATCAAAGTGGTATAAAGGCTGAAGACATCAAGGCAATAGGTCTCAGCGGGCAGATGCATGGATTGGTCTCTCTGGACAATAGCGGGAGAGTTCTTATGCCGGCTATACTATGGAATGACCAACGGACACAGGAAGAATGCGACTATCTAAACCATGAGGTGGGGCAGGACAAACTCTCTCTATATACGGGTAATAAAGCACTGACAGGCTTCACTGCTCCTAAAGTCTTATGGGTAAAGAAGCACAAACCGCAGCTCTTTGATAAGATACGGCATATCCTCCTACCTAAAGACTATATCAGGTATCGCTTATGCGGTGAGTATGCTTCAGACGTCTCGGACAGTTCAGGAACGCTTATGTTCAATGTGGAAGAGCGAAAGTGGTCTGATAAGATGATTGATATACTCGGTATCGATAAAGCTTTACTACCCAAGGTTTATGAGTCATACCAGGTTACAGGTGAAGTAACTATTAAAGCATCCCAAGAAACCGGTCTCATAGCCGGAACCCCCATCTGCGCCGGTGGCGGCGACCAGGCTTCTGGGTCTGTGGGAACGGGAACGGTTAAGGAAGGCATAGTCTCTGTTGCCATGGGAACTTCCGGAGTAGTATTTGCCTGTAATAGCTCTTACTCAGTGGATAAAGATAATCGATTACACTCATTCTGCCATGCTAACGGTA
Source organism: uncultured Spirochaetia bacterium (assembly GCA_964447635.1). Lineage (GTDB taxonomy): Bacteria > Spirochaetota > UBA6919 > CAYUUC01 > CAYUUC01 > CAYUUC01. The sequence continues at coordinate 25,530 of CAYUUC010000001.1, read as the reverse complement.
AATGGCATCAGATGGGGGTAATGCTATCCGCAGCTGCCTGTTTAAAATGGTGGGTTGATGGAGTTCAGGACAAGATAGATACCCGTGATATATATGGCTATCTATTGGCTGAAGCAGAAAAGGTTAACAGCAATGGTTTACTTTTCTTACCATATCTAATGGGTGAAAGGACACCTTATTCAGACCCTAATGCCAGAGGGGCTTTTATTGGATTGGGTTCTTCACATGGCAGAGCTGAGATGACCCGGGCAATTATGGAAGGGGTTTGTTACGGTTTGAGGGACTCACTCGAGATATTGAAAAGCCTTAATATTCCAACAGAAGAGGTAAGAGTAACAGGAGGGGGTTCTAAAAGCAAGTTGTGGAGGCAGATACTGGCTGATACTTTCAATGCTGAAGTAGGACAGGTCAACTCACAAGAAGGACCTGCATATGGTTCGGCTATCCTTGCTTTGGTGTCCACAGGGGCTTATAGCAGTGTAGATGATGCTTGCCGGGACTTAATCCAGACTACCGATAGGACACTGCCTGATAAAGAGAATGCGAAGAAGTATGATGATATTTATTCTGTATATCAGAGTTTGTATAATCGGTTGAAGAAGACTTTTTCGGAAATAAGAAGGCTTAATAAATAGTAATACTTGATTTAATGATAATAAGTTATTTAAAATTATATTAAAATTAAGACTAAGTTAAAAACAATATTTTGTTAGGGGAGTGATGATATGATTCAAGGAAGCAAAAACTCAGAAGAACATGCCAAACTAACTTATGGTATGGTTGGAGGTGGTCCTGGGGCTTTCATTGGCGATGTACATAGGAAAGCAGCGGCTTTCGATGGGAAAAACATACTAGTAGCTGGGAGCTTTTCTACAGACTATGAAAAGACCAAAGAGACTGGAGCTTTGCTAGGAGTGGATAATGACAGATTGTATAAAACTTATGATGAAATGGCTGAGGTTGAATCGAAGCGGGATGATGGAATCGATTTTGTAGTCATTGTAACTCCGAACTTCCTCCACTATGCTGTTGCAAAAGCGTTCTTGAACAGAGGTATAAATGTGGTTTGCGATAAACCTCTTACCATTGAGGTAGAAGAGGCTAGGGAACTATCTGAGTTAGCAAAGAAAAGCGACATCTTGTTCTGCGTAACCTATACCTACACTGGTTATCCTGCTGTTAAGCATGCGAGAGATATGGTTAAAAACGGAGACATCGGAGATATCCGCTTCGTTCATGCCGAATACATACAGGATTGGCTGGCAACTCCGCTGGAGAAAACCGGACAGAAGCAGTCTTCATGGAGAACCAATCCGGAGAAGTCGGGAAAGTCCAATTGTGTAGGCGATATCGGAAGCCACATCGAAAACATGATATCCTATATCACCGGTCTGAAAATCAAATCATTGTCTGCAAGGCTGGATACTTTTGTGGAAGGTCGTGTTCTGGATGATAATGCCTCGATTATGGTCAACTACGATAGTGGAGCAAAGGGCATCTATTGGAGTTCTCAGGTGGCTATAGGACATGATAATGGGCTTAAGGTGCGTATCTTCGGAACTAAAGGCTCCATCGAGTTCTATCAGGAAGACCCGAACTACCTTAAAGTAGCATATCTGGATAAGCCAACACAAAGGCTATCCCGAGGAAGAGACGACTTCTACCCAAGAGGAAACAGCTTAGTAAGGATACCAGCAGGACATCCCGAAGGCTATTTCGTAGCATTCGCAAATATTTATAAGACTTTTTCTACAGCATTAATCAAGAAGAAGATGGGTAAAACACTAACAGTTGATGACCTTGATTTCCCTAATGCTGAAGATGGCATTGAAGGGGTTAAGTTCATCGGAAAGTGCGTTGAAAGCTCCAAGATGAATGCTACATGGGTAGAGCTTTGATGGGGATTTTTTATTCTAACAAATTAATAAAAAGGAGATAACAATATGAGTAGACCTATTACATTATTTACCGGACAATGGGCGGATTTAAAGTTTGAAGACTTATGTAAGTTAGTAAGCAGTTGGGGTTATGATGGAGTTGAGATTGCATGTTGGGGTGACCATCTTGTAATCGATGAGGCGTCAAAAAACCTTAAATACTGCGATGAGAAGAAAGCAATCCTAAAAAAGTATAACCTTAATGCTTGGGCTATCGGAACACATATCATCGGACAATGTGTTGGTGACGCACCAGATAAGAGATTAAACCAATTCGCACCTAAGGAGCATAGCAATAATTCGGAAGCAATAAGGAAATGGGCTATAGAACAGATGAAACTATCCGCAAAGGCAGCGAAGAACATGGGTTGCTATGTGGTTACAGGATTCATGGGTTCACCGATATGGAAGTGGGTGTACTCCTTCCCTCCAACCACTCCGGAGATGGTTGAAGAAGGATACAAGGATATACTCGATTTGTGGACACCTATCCTGGACGAGTTCGACCGCCAAGGAGTTAAGTTTGCATTGGAAGTACATCCGGCTGAGATAGCCTTTGACCTATACAGCACCAAGAAGTTGTTCGAGGTATTCGAAAACCGACCTACATTAGGTCTCAACTTTGACCCTAGTCATCTTGTATGGCAGGGTGTAGACCCTGCATTGTTCTATCGGGAATTTGCCGACAGGATATACCATGTTCATATAAAGGACGCCAAAGTTAACCTGGACGGTAAAGCTGGCATACTTGGTTCGCATCTACAATTCGGAGACCTTAAACGGGGTTGGAACTTCGTATCTCCTGGTCATGGAGATGTTAACTTCGATAGGATAATAAGAGAAGCAAATTCGGCTAAATATGGTGGACCTTTGTCTGTCGAATGGGAAGATAACGGTATGGACAGAGAGTTCGGAGCACAGGAAGCGCTGGAATTAGTGAAGAGGATTAACTTTTCACCTTCGGATGTAGCATTTGATAGTTCCATGGAAAGTTAAAACAATAAAGTTAACCAATATATAAGTTATATAAAAATTCTATGGATGATTTAAAAAAGATATTATTTCAAAATGGAATATAAGATGAATGATACAATTATTAAGATAGAGTCGGTTTCAAAAGAATTCTCTGGTGTAAGAGTCTTGGATAAGATTAATGTTGAGATAAAGAAGGGTGAGGTTTTCGGTATCGTAGGTGAAAATGGTGCCGGAAAATCCACCCTTATGAAGATATTGAGCGGTGTGTATCATCCTACTGAAGGGAGTTTATTCATTCAAAACCAGAGATTTAACTTAATCAAAGATACTTCCACTGCTAAAAGACTCGGAATCAGCATGATACCGCAGGAGTTTAACCTTATAGACACCCTAAATGTGTTTGAAAACATCTTTTTAGGTAATGAAATCATAAATGGATTTGTACTGAACAAAAAAGAAATGAAAGAACGCAGTAAAAAGTATCTTAAAGAACTTAACACTGAGATTAGACCGGAAGCTGAATTAATGGATTTAAGCGTAGCCCAGAAGCAGATGGTAGAGATTGCCAAGGCTCTGGTTATCGAATCCAATATCTTGATTATGGATGAGCCCACCACGGTCCTAACAGGTTATGAGGTAGATATACTATTTAAACTCATACATAAAATAAAAGAGAATGGCGTCACTGTTATATTTATTTCGCATAAGATTAAGGAAGTGAAGCGGATATGCGACAGGGTGATGGTTTTAAGAGATGGTAAACTTATCACTGTTGATAACATAGAAGATATAGAGGAAGAACAAATCGTCCAGAAGATGGTCGGGCGTGAATTAAGCCAGGTATTCCCGGTTAAGACTGTACCTGAAGACCGGGAAGTCCTACGGGTGGATAACTTAAGCATACATGGTTTACTTAAGGATGTTAGCTTTAATCTGAAGAAAGGTGAAATACTTGGTTTCGCTGGTTTAGTTGGAGCAGGTAGAACAGAGACCATGGAAGCTGTTTTCGGGATAAGGAAGAGAGACTCTGGTAAAATCTATATAGAAGGTAAGCAGCATAGGATTAAAACACCTGCTGATGCGGTTAAACTTAATATCGGATACATCAGTGAGGACAGACAAGGGAAAGGGATATTGGTAAACTTCGATATTCCTAGAAACATAACCCTGATTTCACTTAAGAAGTACCTTAACATGATACTCATTAACAGGAGAGAGGAAAGGCTAAAAACAGATGAATATATCAATAAATTCAACATCAACGCAGCTTCGCTTTTATCCGAACTACAGTTCTTAAGTGGCGGAAACCAGCAGAAAGTTTATATAGCTAAATGGATGGATACAAGTCCTGAAATACTTATTCTAGACGAACCTACCCGTGGTATTGATGTTAATGCTAAAAGAGAGATTTACCATTTTATGAATAATCTTTCTAAACAGGGTATTTCGATAATCCTTATTTCATCAGAATTGGAAGAGATAATTGGAATGTGTTCGAGAGTTTATGTAATGAGGGAAGGGAGCATTACCGGGATTCTCGAAGGAAAAGATTTAAATGAAGAAGAAATAATGTATTATGCAACAGGATTAAAAAGAGGAAATGATGTCTATGAATAAAATTAAATATCTTTTTTCAAAGGAAAACTTAGCCAGGAATTCAACCTTTATTACCCTGCTTGTTTTAGTAATATTATCGGTAATACTCGGTTGGCCTAATTTCCACAAATACCAGAATATAGTCAATATTCTACGGCAGGTATCCTACACTGGTATTATAGCATTAGGAATGACTTTTGTCATTACCGGGGGGGGTATAGACCTATCTGTAGGGTCGATGACTGCTTTTGTAGGAGGTGTCACGATACTTGTTCTAAACATGTTCGGCGAATCTTCAGTCTGGGGTATCGTTGTAGCATGTGGGACGGCTTTAGTAGTAGGGACCTTATCCGGTATGTTCAATGGTATAATAATCACCAAAGGAAGGGTAGCCTCGTTCATTGTTACTTTGGGAACACTCTCCGTGTTCCGTTCTCTAGCAATATATCTGGGTAATGCTGGTGAGTTCCGTTCTGAAAATAAGTTTTATTCTTTGATAGGTTCTAGCTCTATACCTGGTATTGATATACCGATACCGGTTATAGTATTCATATTCCTGGCGATTGTATTCCATATCCTATTGAACCATACGAAATTCGGCCGGTATGTTTTTGCTGTTGGTTCGAATGAACGGGTAGCGAAATATTCAGCGATAAAAGTGAATTTGATTAGGTTTGCTACTTATGCTTTAACCGGACTTGCGGTAGGTTTTACCGCTGTGTTATGGTCATCTAGGTTGAATTCGGTAAACTCATCAAACTTAGGCTTGTTTTATGAGCTAGACGCTATCGCTGCGGTTATCATAGGTGGAACCACAATGTCAGGTGGGAAAGGAACTGTTATAGGAACAGTCATTGGAGCCATCATATTAGGTATAATTAATAATATGCTTAATTTGATAGGAATTTCACCCTATCTACAAGGTACTGTAAAAGGTTTGGTTATTATTATAGCCGTACTATTACAGTATAAGAGAAGTTAATAAATCTAGAATCTCATAGGAGGAAAAATATGAGTAAAAAATTAAAATTTAGTGTGTTTACAATTATTTTACTACTTATCTTATCATTAGTCCTATTCTCAGCATGTGGTGAAGAAGGGGATAATGGTGATGATAATGGTGACCAAACATCAGAAGATAATGGAAAAAACGGTGGCGAGAAAAAGCTAATCGGGGTTTCCATACCAAGCGCTGACCATGGATGGACTGGTGGTATCGTATGGTGGGCTCAGAAAGCCGCCAAAGAATGGCAAGAAAAAGACAAAAACCTGGAAATAAAAGTTATCACCGCAAATTCTCCAACCAAACAAGTTGGTGATGTAGAAGACTTAATGGTTCAAGGAATTGATGCGCTGGTCATACTTCCTCATGAATCTGCTCCACTTACTCCTGTTGTTAAAGAAGCACATGGTAAAGGTATAAGAATCATCGCTGTTGATAGAGGCTTAACTGAAGAATTCGGTTATGTAAACATAGCCGGTGATAATGCTCAATTCGGTAGAGTCTCTGCTGAATATATGGCTGAAGAAATGAATTATGAAGGCAATATCGTTGCTTTAGAAGGTTTACCTGTGGAAATTAATACCGAAAGAGTAGACGCATTTGAAGGTGTTATGGAAAAGTATCCTGATATTAAGATACTAGAATCTCAACTCGCTAACTGGTCTACACAAAAGGGTCTCGAAATCATGGAAAACTACCTGCAAAAATATGAACCGGGTGAAATTGATGCTGTATATGCTCAGGATGACGACGTCCTTAAGGGAGTCCTTCAGGCTTACGAAGAATCAGGAAGAGACGATATCGACCTTATGTTAGGTGGTGCCGGTTCTAAAGATATCATGAAGATGATTATAGACGGTCATCCACTCGTTAAGGCTACCGTAACTTATCACCCATCTATGATTGCCGATGGTATAGATTATGCCATTGATGTTGTAAAAGGCAAGAAAAGCGATGACTTCCATAACAAGGATAAATCAACAAGAGTGGTTATTCCTTCAGAATTAATCACTATAGATAATGTTATGGAGCATTACGAACCGGATTCTGTCTATTAATCCCTTTTAATCTGCCTATCTGAAATCACAGGTAGGCAGTTTTTACCGAACCTTCACATATATAACTTTTTCAAATCAATCATATATTTAATCAAATTTCGTCATATTTCTCATAAACTAGGAATTGGAGGATATATAAAGTGTACTCATTAAAAACTTTCGAAGAAGTTAGATCACTCAATTGGTCGGAATATAGAATAGAGGATATGCATGACTTCATGTTTAAAACAGAGAAAGTAACCGATGATGTTGTTTATGTCTTCGATAAGCCGATTAGAACCAACATAACCCTGTTTAAGGTCAATTCCCTATATGAGTTAGCCAAAATCGAACCAAAGAAGGAGTTTGTCGTCTTATCGGATAGTGCAAACTCTGCTAGGGGCTACTATTGGACGAAAGAGATGGTTGATAATGGGTTCGATGATAAAGGGAAACACATCCAGGCTTACTTCCTTCACCTTTTCAATAATCGTATTCAAGATTTTATGCAGTACGAAGGCGATATATACATGCCATGCTTTTAATCATTCATTGAAATAGGTTCAATCTTATACACCTTGAACCCGATGTCTATACTACCACATGATTCGGGGTATGCTTGTTTTATCTTATCTCCCACCCTGCGAATACGCTCCTTACCAATCTCGGAAACAGTTTTAAATCCGTTACGGAAGGCTTCTGATTTCTTAGGGACTGCTTCTGCCATCTGTACCATGATGAACTTACGGTTACCTCCGTCCTCAGCATTCAGCTTCATTACCGCATGAGCAGTGGTAGCCGAACCGGAGAAGAAATCCAGCACTAAGCTATCCTTATTTGTGCTGAGGTTAAGTATCCGGGTAATAAGGTGTACGCTTTTCGGGTAGTCGAAAGGGTTATACTTCCCATCGAATACTTCTTTGAGTGTCCTACCGCCTGCTTCGTTTCTTATGTTGCTTTCGTCCCAGATGGACCGCTCCCTTTTGGTTGTCTTGCGATACTTTTCTACGATTTGAAAGCCACCTCCTCTTTTCTGTTTTGCTTTTAGGTCTGTGTTGAGATGTCGCCTTGCTTTATCTTTCCCCCACCTCCATACTGTGTTAACACCCTGTGAGACTTTTGGATAGACCGTTACCCAGCCATCGACTTTCTCAAGAGATATCTCGTATAAGCCGTTATCATCCATATTGTCCTTGTTAACATAGAAGGGGTAATGCAGGTTGGGGCGGTTTCGGTCGTTGAATCTAATATTCCTATTCCTGATTTCTCGTAGTTCAAACTCACCCACGCTGTCTTGGAAAGGTAGTACTTTACTCTTATCGCTGACAAGGTTCAATGTTACTCCTGGTTTGCGTGAGTAAACCAGTAAATAATCATGAGTCAGAGCGATACCACCATAATCCCTCCCTCCGGGATTAGACTTTATGATGATATTGCTTATAAAAGCGTTTTCACCAAACACCTCATCGCAGACCTGGCGTAGATTGTGGACTTCGTTATCGTTTATGCTGATGAAGATGAAACCCTCATCGCTGAGTAAGTCCTTTGCAAGATTCAATCTGGGGTATATCATGTTCAGCCAGTCGGTATGAGGTTTGGTGTTAAGACCAGGGTTAAGGCTTATGCTTTTTCCACTGTGGTGTTTATCCTTATAGACAAAGTCTTTCCCTGTGTTATAAGGTGGGTCAATATAGATGAGTTTTATCTTACCGGTATAGCTTTCCTTCATGAGCTTTAGTGCTTCCAGGTTATCCCCTTCCAGGTAAAGGTTCTCCGTCTTATCCCAATCACGACTCTCTTCAGGGCTAGGCTTTAAATTAAAGGTAGTTGGAGTTGAGGATAGACGGTCAGCATCGTCTTTGCCTTTCCAGTATAAGCCATATGGTTCTGTTTCATCTGTAATGATTTTCCCGAAGACTTGCTCCAGCTCATTCAAACGGATGTGTTCATCGGTGAAGACTTCTGGGAACATTGCTTTTAGCTTCTTACGGTTTTCTGATTGGGTGGATGTGCTTTTTTGGTTGTTTTTGCTTTTTGAGGTTTTATTCATGGTATTTGCTGGGTTTTATCCTTTTCTAAATGTTATAAATGAAGATAATACAAATTGAAGCATAAGTGAATAAAGAGTCTAAATCGATTTAGAACGAAGGTGTGTAGAGCCTTTGCGGGTCTGTGAATAGGTAGCCGTAGGTCTCGGTGAAGAAATTAGTTAGCCGGCTAACCATGTTGTTCCTCCATTTCAATATCTCATTGGTTAACTCGTAATTGGATTGTTGGTCTGCATTTAGCTGGTCTAAGTAGCCTTCGATTCCGAGTATATCCAGCAGATACTGGTTACCTCTGGGGTTATCATAGTCGGTTTTGTTCTCTGAGAGCCAGTTGATGTATGCTTGGGTTTTGTCTATGATTGTCATCCGGTCTAAGTCGCTTAGCTCTTCCAGGTAACGCCTGAATAGCGGTGCTCTTAAGTATTCGTTAACATATGCTATAGCCCGATAATCCTTTATCTTAAGCAGATTACTGGCTATGATGGCTTCTTCTTCCCTCGCCAACAGGGTGTTAGTCTTGTTATATATACCCAGTATATATTCATTAACTGGATTAGCGTCCTTTGAGATGCCGACCAGTGAGATGTAGTGCGAATACAGGACCAACAATGAGTGTAGCTTATCCTTCATGTCAATATTAGTCAAGTCATAGGTCAATTCGGTATTCTTTTCCAAGACATCGTCCAGATACACGATAAGCATAGCGATGCTGTCCATGATAGAAGTAAAGTCTGCATAACTCTCTGCTTCAATCTCATCGAACACATTGGTCAATAGATGCTCCAGTAAAGTGGTGTAATACTTATATTCTGATTTGCTGATCGTTTCATAATCGTTTATCACATTGGAAAAGATGGCGAACAGTCCGAATTTATCCTTAGCAGGTAGTTTGATAATCTCTTTTGCCATTTCACTTACCAGAAGGCGAATCTGTTTATCGTCGGTATAGGATTTAGCCAGGTCTCTGAAGACCGATGAGACTTGCTTTGAATAGTGGGTGATGTTCTTCTTTATCTGTTCAAGGTTGTTTTCCTTTGATGAATATGATATCAGGTTCTTCAGGCTGGAGATTATGTATTTAAGATTGCTATCATACTTATTGAGTATGAATGAGCGGTTCTTAGCTTTCTCGTAGGCTTTCTGATAGGCTTCCTTCATTACATCCAGTCCTGATTTTTCCTTCAGGGGTTCTTTTTCATCTATCATCTCCAACAGAACCTTATATTCGGTAGGTTGGACTTCATAACCGGATTTAATCAAATCGGTGAGGTAATCCTTATATGACACGAGTACATCGGTTGCTACTCCGTGGAATAGCTTTCGATACAGTCTGTCCACCTCGTTTTTGTAATTGAACACGAAAGATTTAATAGAGTCGAGTATGTTCCATTTAATCTGTGATGACTTGTTTCCGACATTCTTCCTGACATAATTAGCGAACAGATAAGCAGGGTCATCCTCTCTATCCTTGATATACCTTTCTACAAGCGGGTAAACCTTTTCTGCTGTCTGGAACTTAATATTGGTGTCTTCGATAAGGTAGACCAGATTGGCTATCTTACTGAACTCCTCTTCTATCCGGTCTTTCATCGAGAAGTATCCTTCTTTGTCTCCATTCATTAAATCGGTGAGTGTAGATTTATATATCTCCAGCAGGTCGTTTAGGTATCTTGTATCCCTGGGTAGACCTTGGAAGATGTGATAATGCAAATTGATCATATTACGCCTGAGTTCCTCTTCATAGGAGAATTCTTCCACAGGTTTGAATGGGAGTAAGAAGTATAGGTCACCGTAGTTGTCCTCTCTTTCCAGGAAGAATTTACGGAAGAATAATCTCGTTAATTCGCCTTCTATAAAGAAATCGATATACAGACTACCTACCGCCAGATAGTTCCCGCATATAAACCGGAATAGGAAAGTCGCCGCCTCTTCATCCTGTGTGGATAATGCTTCATCGAATAAAGACATGAAATCGCCCTGTTTACTTATGACAAAGGGTAACAGGTAATCCCTGATGATAAGGAGGTCATATCTTACATCGGCATAAGTCGTTCTAGAGCCTTTACTAAACAGTATCTCCTGGAAGTAGTCTTCAATAAAACCGGTTGTGAAGGTATCTCCATAGTAGGAGGGTTTCTCAGAGACAATGAGTATGGCTTCGTCTTTCTCCTTACCGTTTCTGGTAAAGTACCGCCAGAACCAGTCTTCGAAAGCGAGGAGGAAGAATATGTTAAAGCTCTTCCTATGGTTGGATAGAGCATTATTCAATATTGATTCCTCCACTCTATGTAGCAATTGCGGGTTATTTTTCAATACATTAATAGGTCTATATGGGTTTTCCTGATACCTTTCTCTTAAGACTTTTCCTATCTTGTGATTGGAGTTGCTTAATCCGCTTTTACCGTAGAAGTATAGTTCCTGCCCGTATTCATAGAGGTATAGACCCATAATGCTTAGTAGATGGGATATGACCGTAATACTGTCCTCCGAGCCATACTTCTTTTCGTAAGCTGATACAAGCATACCAACGATGCCTGATTCATAGTAAAGTGTTTTCGCTTTTTCATATGGTTTTTCCGGCATGAACTTTCCAGCCCCGCCTTTAAACGATAATATGCCCGTCTTCTCCACTTGAGTGATGAATAGATTTATCAACGCTTCAAAATCGGAGATATTCGCCTGATTCTCATTGCCACTTAGTATATTGATTAGAGAGCGGGTTTCATCGTCCAATCCTTCATCGATTGTCGTGGGATGGCTGACAATCATGTTCATAATGATGTATAGGATTTCGGTTTCCGCGGGGATATCCTTGAATGTCATGCTCTGATGTAGGTATCGTATACGAATTAGCTTCCGATAGGCCTCTTCGCTGATGTAATCACCTAAAGCGGATAGGAAAGCAAAGTACACATTGGTCTCGTCAAAGTAGTTGTAGTTGAGGTAGTATTCTAGGAAGTCCACCAGGTAGCCGGATAAAAGACTTTTCACCTTGTCTTCTTCCAGTAGGGCGATATAATCGAACAATGTCATCAATGGGTCAAAGATGAAATCAGACTGAGTGTAACTATTGTATGCGTTTTCCAAAAGGCTATACAGGTTGTTAGAGTATGCTTTGTTAAAACCTATATTCACTAGAAAACCCAGAAAGTCCGCACTATAATCTGAATACAGGTTTAGCTGTTTCAAGAATATGTTTCGGTAAATGCGATGGAAATTGTCATAGGACATCTGCGAATAGGTGCTTTGAGCGATAGAAAGATTAAACATAGCCATGTACCTCTCCCTATCTATCATCTCATCTAAATATGGCTTCAATGTCACTTTAGCCGGGAAATTGGAGTTATTCGACCATAATACATCATAAGTTACACGATAAAACTCATCCATCAAATTACTTTCTATAAAGCTGGTTCGACTTTGCCCGAAATAGGTAACCAGCAATCGCTCAGTGTTAAAGATGATGTCCAGATAGGTAGCATGTCTTGAATCCTTTACTATATGGGGTATTTGCTTTGAATAAAGGTTCAGATAGTCTTCAGATAAGCCTTTTACATTAACCTGTCTGTAGAGTTCTTCGTGTAGAGTGAGATTATCGTTGATTTCGGTAATAAGGAGGTCAGAGTCTATCGCTTTCTTCAAGATGTCGTATAGTTCGGCACTTTTAAGGTTATCTATGATGGAAGAATTGAACACATCAGCGAATCGCTTATCCGGATAATCCTGGATGAACTTCAGGATAAAGTCTTCCAGATAACTCAACACCTCACTCTTTACATATGGGTGTAGATTGCCTTTCAGATGAGTGTTCAATTCTCCTAACTTCTTAATCCCTATCTCATTAGTCTTTACCGATGATATCACCTCCTTAAGGTCATCCCGATACCTTTCCAGGAAGTCCACCGTGTTAATAAACGATGCAATACGCTTCATATCAGATAAGGACGACCGTATATCCACCGCATAGTAGGACGATATGAGCTTATCAACGATTAGCTGGTAGTATCGGATGGTGTAGTCCTCCTCATCTATCAGTGAGAGTATCTTAAACCATATTTCATCATTAACATCATGATAGTTAGGACTAGCGGTGTCATCTGCTTTCACTGCTTCTTCCATAAGCTCAAACCGCTTCTTAAGCAGTTCCAGGTCATTAGGTAAACCGGATAGGCCTTCCAGGTCAAATCTGTTCGTGTATCCTGCCAACTCGTTCAACTTATCGTTGAGTAGCTCTTTGACACCAGGTCCCCACTTCTCCAGAAGCTGTTTGTATAACCTTTCTATATCCTCTGGGCTAGCATATCCATCGTTGATTGTTTGTGAGAATGAATTTAAGTCATACTTCAATGTGTCATCAACCAACTGCTCTAATTCTTCATCAGATAGATTGCTTATGTCCTTCTCCTGCAAATCTTCACCATAATCTGTACTGCCAATTCCATTTTCAGCAGGGCTTCCTTCTTCAACAATCTCTTCTCTAAGCTGTTTTTCCTGGTCTGACTTCACAAAGTCGCTTTCATCATCGGATAAGGAGTCTTTGAACTCCGGTTTAACTTCGTTTTCAGTGCCTGACCCTGCGTTCTCTTTATACTCCTCGACTTCCTGGTTATGTTCCTTATCGGAGAAGGTAGGCTTATGGTTTTTCTGGAAGATGTCTTTTGATGTCTGGGATAATTCATTCTGTTTGTATAAAAGGTCTTTACGGATTATCTCTTCTTGTAACTCATCGAAACGCTGTTTAACTCTTTTCAATGTCTTTTGATGCTTTTCACTTAGTGATTTATCCTTTTCCAGAAGCTCAATCGTGTTTCCAATAGACAATAGCGTATAGAAGTCGACCTTCTTCTCATCGTTTACATAATCCCTTAACCTGTCCAGGATTAGTGTATCAAGGTTAGATAAAACTGAGGAGGCTTTCAGCAAGCTGTTTTGATAACCCTTATAGTTAAAATCTGACTGCAGGACAAGAGGTGTGTATTCAGTATGGGTATGAATAATCTCATTTAGTGGAATCACCCGTCTATTAGTCATTATGAAGTTATCAAAATTGATATCCAACATAGAGTTTATCAATTCGGTATTATCCTCTGCTATATCTTCGCTGACCTCCGGATTGAGGAAGCTCCTCACTATATAGTCCTTATCGAAAAGGTCTATCGGTAAGCCTCCCGAATCTTCCCTTCTACCTATATAGTAATCCAGGAGTGCTTTTGGATTGCGGTTATATAAGAACTGGGCAACCCTTACCGGTCCTTTGTAGTTACTAAAGCCTTCTCCGAACATGTATGAAGCTATGTTCATCGCTAGCATCTCGGTAGTACCTTCCAGGATAATAGGGGTACCGTATGCCCTTTCTACCAGGTCATGAGTGAGTTCATGGATGAATACTTGCCTGAATACATCAAAGGAGGATATATCGTAGAAAATGCCTATTCCTTGCTTACTCCAAAGACCCAACTCTCTCGCATCCGCTGAGATAGCAGTATAGATGACCGGCATCTCATCTTTGATAATCCTATCCAGCAGATAAGGATGGTTCTGATACTGGTAATTGAATGCCTCGAAGAGTTTGACCGGGTCTATGCGGTTTATGAAAGAGAGGAAATGTTGCTGATGTTCCAGTGTGATATCGTATTCGACTTCGTATCTGTCGAAAAAGTCAACAGTCTGTTCATACCAATCATCAATCCTATCTTGTAAACCTACGATAGCCGGTTTAAACTCATCAATGGTGTAGATACGGTCTTCTATACTCAAATCAAGACCATGTTTCTCAATCTCCAAAGTCCTCTTTGAATAGTCAGGAAGGCTTAAGGGTTGGTTCATATCCATTGCTTCATTCTTTCCATCATCCTTATCCTTGTTTAAGGTTGATGAGTCTTCCTCTACATTCTCATCAGTCTTACTGATGGAAAGGTCTTCCTGGATACTTTGTAAGTCTTCATCAAAGGAGATGGGTTCACGCCGTTCCTCATTCTCCCTAATCTTCTGGATGATGTTATATCGTATGTCTTTCTGCTTCTCTAATCCAGTGGATGTGGTAATCTTAATGTCGGATAGGAACATCATATCCGCTTCATTCGAGTTGTTTGTAAGGGATGATAGTACCAAACCGTTTAAGGAAGAGGATTCATTGGTATTCATGCCGTAGATATCAGGTTTATCACCATGAAGATTAACCCATTCGTTAATACGGATTAGTTCCGTTCTGGGGCGGCTTAAATCGTATATGAAAAAGCTGATTAGTGTTAATAAAAGTATAATGAAAACCAGCAGAGGAACACCGTTTAACAGGGAGAATCGATGCTTACCCCCTTTTAGATTAATGTCAAATGATAAAGGAGGTTTCTCCGCATAGTTGATCAATTTCAGGTCCTGGTTGGCGAGGGAATAATGTCTTTTTGACGAAGAGAGGGACTTCATCATCTTCTGATAATAGCTATTAGTCCTGAAAGAAGTGGGAGAATAGCTTTCTAGTTCCACCTGTTTTAGTCTAAGATGGGATAATTCTTTCTTCATTGTGGTTAGGAATTTCAGCGATTCTAAACTCAACTCAGCACCAGGGTTAAAAAATAGCAGAGTTTCCGCTATAACCTTAAAGAGAAATAACCTAAACGCATTTATCCACCTCTTAAATAAGCTAAACGGATGTTTTAGGTAATTAGATATGGATGGCTTTATGGATCTATCATCGGTTATGCTTTTCTGTATATACGATTTGGATATGTCTGATGCTTCATTTTCAATAGGATGGTCGAATAACGGAGAATATTTCCTCTTCTTCCCTTTTAAATCCATTATATACGACCAGACAATAGACCTATCGAATTGTTTATCAAGGTCTATAACAGATTCATGCTCCTCTAACATGTTGTTTTGAATACCAATGACTATATTTTCGCATTTCAGTAAAAGGCTTTCATATTCTGCTTTTAATGTCTTATACTTTTCATTAAGGTTGGTTAGGTCAATCTTAGACTGCGTTGTGATATCTGTATCAGGAATGTCCTTCTCTAATTCTTTCCCAATACCATATTTAACCAGGTGTTCTTCTATCTTAATATGAGTATCAAGTATATCATCTTCCAAAGATTTGAGATGAGGTTTAATAGACTCATAGATAGTTCGGATTAAACCAACCTGCTCATTCTCCATTAGATTAAAAGAACCGGAGTCTTTCTCATAGAATAAAGTTATATCGGATGTATATTCCAGGAGGATATGCAAACCATATCCAGCTTTATAATTGAGTATTGACTCTATCTTTTTAATCTTATCAGAAGGTATTAAAAAACTGTCTTTGTGGCTAGATGGAGCTATAAAGTATTCCGGTAAAGCTATGATGACTTTCTTATCGCCTATAATGGCTTTTATATAATTAATGACTTTTGATATCATTTCCATTGTATATTCTTGCATATAATGACCTATGTTTTAGTTAATGTATCTAATTGTAAAAATATGAATAATCGATTACTAATACAAAACTTTGATGTTAATTTTGTCTTAAATTTGGTTAACACTTTAACGAGGGAGAATGTGGATGGATAAAAAATTATTCCTAATCTTCAAACAATCCGGGTGCTATCGTTAGCAGGTTCTCCATAAATACATCTAAACTCTCAGAACCTGACCAGCCTCCTAACATCTCCATATTAGGCGATATGATATAGTTGGTTGGCGTATAGTTAACCACATAATCCTTTGCCAGTTTATCATTACCGATTAGAACATCGGATATGGAATAGGTGTTTATCCAATCCTTAGCATCATCTATGGTAGCAGGTTGGGCTTCTTCATTTTGGAAAAGTATGGTGATAGAAAGGAAGTCCTTGCCTTCCATAGCTTCTTCTAGCTGGGATAGATAGCTGGCTTGGTTGGCACATTTGGGACACCATTCTACGGAAAAATCAAGGTGGATATAGCTTCCCATAAAATCTGATAGGGACACCTCATTTCCTTCTATATCGATGAGGGTGAAGTCCTTAGCCTTTCCTTCCGCTTGAATCAAGCTAACCTTCGCAGCACACGAGAACATACCGATATCCTCCGCATGGATGACCATTTCGCCTAAGTCTTCTTCTGTATTGTTTTCGTCTGATATATTGTTATTTTGGTTAATATCCTCATTCGTTCCAGTACAAGCGATGGTTATGCTTATTAGTGTTATTAAAATTGTAATTAAAATATGTTTTAGCTTCATTTTGGTTTAATCTCTCCTTAGCTATATATAATGAAAACCGACGACGATAAAGCCGTCGGTTAGATTGATATTTAATTAATAATTAAGCTCCATTGTCTTCTTCTTCATCTGTGTCATCCGGGTTGGTATCAGATTCATCGGTGAACAGACCCGGTGCTATTAATTCCAGCTTTTTGATGAATTCTGCTACATTATCTGGTGCGCCGGACCATCCGCCAAGTATTTCCATATCAGGTGCTATTACAAAGTTAGACGGGGTAAGCTTCACATTCCATTTCTTAGCTAATTCTTCAGTCCCCGCCATAACCATGTCCAGTCCATATGTATTCATCCACTCTTTAGCATCTTCCACGCTTGCATCTTCAAAGTCTGTGTTATGGAATAGCACATTAATGGAGACGAAATCCGGGTAACGCTCCATTTTAGTTTTAGCATCCGCCATGTATTCAGCCTGAGCTTTGCTCATCGGACACCATTCCGCTGAGAACTCTAGATGGATATACATTCCTTCATAGTCGCTTAGTCTTACCTCTTCACCGTCTTGGTTTTTCAGTGTAAAATCTTCAGCCATGCCTTCCACGGGTATATCGGCTATTTCTAATCCACAGGCAAAGTCGTCTGGAGTTTCCATTTCGCCTTCCTGGTTATTATTTGTATCATTGTTACCATTAGAATTAATGTTTTCTTCAGTTCCTGTACAAGCCAGGACTAGACCTAAACTAAGGACTAGTAAGATTAATATAAGTTTTTTAATTTTCATATCCTATCTCCTTTAAAGTTGATACTTTTAACATAGTTAAATTTAGTCTTCTTTAGTTTCAAATAATTGAAGACTCCTAAGTTTATTATATCTTTTATTAAAGTAAATAATGTTTTACAATTTTGTCAAGTGATTGTTAAGATATAGTTAATTCTCTTTTGGTTATAAATAATTCACGAATCATTAAAAATGGTTTCCTATCTATTTAAATTTATTTATAATTTTTGTAATTATTCACAAATACAAATGTAGGAAGATACAGAATATTAACATTTTGTATAAGAATTATAAATAGAAGCGTGGATATATTTAATCCTTCTTACAATATAGAAAGTTCGAGGTATAATAAATGAAACTTACTCTTAAAATTTTTCTTATATCAATCATCAGTAATACTATAGCCATAGTGTATTATAACCTTAATGTCAGTTTAATATATGCGGAAACCGGCTACTCATCTATGACAATTATGGTTTCCATACTATTATTCTTTATCATATTCATACCAGTTTCCATAATGCAAGCATTACTAACGGTACCTATCAGGAAATCTTATGATAGGTATAAAGTTACTGGGGTGTTAGAAGGAAGGGATAGTGACACGATTAATAAAGCTCATCGTAAGATTAATATATATGGCATTTTAATATCTAATCTCGCTGTATTAATCGCATTCACTATAGGTTTTATCATCATTTTCGGAAGTTTTAGGGAAGTATTTATCATATATTACTTACAATTGCTTGCTCCTTTCTTCCTCGTTAGTGTTATTCAAGTGCTGATTTTCAATATTATCCTGGGTAAAGTAAGGGAAAGGATGGGTATCCTAAGTCTCACTTCAAGGAAGAACAGGGTAAGTATCTTTTATAAGACTTCTATAACGGTAATAGGTCTGGTTATACTATCCTATTCTGTTATTATAACAGTAAATGATTCATCTCTATTGTGGATATCATATGAGTTGGGTGTCGATTACCCTTCTGAGGTAAGGTCGAGGACACCAGATAATGAAGGTAAAGTTCAGCTACTGCTGGATATGTTTGATACATGGGAGAAGAATAAGACAGAGATGGACCGCTTTATTGAACAATTCGAAGAAACAGCGGGAGAGTTACTGAAAGATGGGGTTACCGATGAGGAGGTAGAGACCGCCTACACTATATTTACCTATGATAGTCCGATACTTAAGATTATCAATAAGCATCGGTTAAAATCCACTTTCCTCGGGGTAGCTTTTACTTTTATTTCTGTGGTTTTTTCTTTGGTTGTGGTTTACTTATTGCTCTATGATATCAGATTTCAGATAAGTTCTATTCGGGATAAGCTAGGAGACCTGGTTAAGGGAGAAAAGGACCTATCCACCAGGTTAATGATTACTTCTCTGGATGATATATCCGAGCTGGTTAACTATTTTAATGACTTTCTGGATAACCAGATGAATGAGATACTGCATATTAAAGACATGTCTAATCAAATCGTTGATTCCGAAAGGGAATTAAGGGAAGCTATCATTAATGTGGACCAATCTGTGGAAAGCATAAAGAAAGAAGCAATCGAAGTCTTTACCGCTTCCGAAGAACAAGATTCCATAATGGAAAACGAACAAACCAATGTTAAAGAGATTATCCAGGCTATAAACGATATCAACAAACAAATATCCACCCAAACCGCACTGACTGAGCAAACATCTGCCTCGGTAAACCAGATGCAGTCCAATATCAAATCTGTGGAAAGCTCTATCAGCAAAGCCAACACCATCTCATCACACCTACTATCCATCGCTAGAGAAGGTTCAACCTCCATCAGCAAGACTAACAACTATATGCTGGATATAAAGACTGCTTCTGATGAAGTATCAGAATCTATTTCCGTTATCCGTAACATAGCCAAGAAGACCAATCTCCTTGCTATGAATGCCTCCATAGAAGCGGCTCATGCGGGTAGCTCCGGTAAAGGCTTCTCCGTGGTGGCTGAGGAGATACGCAGACTCGCCGAAAGCTCTTCAGCAAGCTCTCAGGTTATCGTTGCTCGTATAGAGGAGATGGTTGAGCTTATCAGTAATGGGGTGGACTCTACTCAAGCAAGTGACCGCTCTTTCAAAGATATATTGAAAGGAGTGGAGAATACAGATAGCATCATAGGACAGATATCCAATGCTATGAGGGAACAGCAGACCGGGGCAGAAGGCATCATCGAATCGGTGAATAACCTGGTGGATTCAGCGAAGGATATCAGCGACTTTGCGAAGCTTCAGAAGGAGAAGAGCTCTATGCTGGAGACTTCTATCAATAGGCTGGTCGAAGCTTCAGAGAATATACATGATGCTTCCGAGAAACAGAAAGACGATATGAAGCATATCACCGACTCCCTTGAGCTATTATGGAATGTATCCAAGAACAATAAAACTATAGTTAAATCATTGGGTGAGTTAACCGATGCATATAAAGTTGAGAAGAAAGCTGATAAGAAAGTCGGAGTGTTCCCGATAACACCAGACGGTGATAAGGCAAACCCTCCCTTATAAACTTCCCAGCGTAAAATAGAATACCGCCCCTTCCCCGGATTTACTTTCTGCCCATATCTTCCCGTTATGTTTCTCTATTATGCTTTTAACGGTAGACAATCCGATGCCTGAACCGCTAAAGTCTTTTGTAGGGTGTAGCCTTTGGAAAGGCTGGAAGAGCAAGTTATAATTGTTCATATCGAAACCGGTTCCATTATCCTTTATGAAATAGACCTTCTGTCCTTCTATCTGTTTTATCCCGAACTCTATAATGATTTGTGATTCTTTGCTGGAATATTTGAATGCGTTATCGACGAGGTTTCCCAGTGCTATCCTAATCAATTCCTTATCTACTGTGGCGTGTATATCAGGTTGGGATACGAACTCTATGTTCTTACCCGGATTGGTTAGACGGATATCGTTTATTAGTTGTTCCATCATATAGGATAGGTTTACTTTTTCGTGTTTTATCTTGGTTGCGGCTACTTTAGATAGGATTAACAAATTTTCGATGATGGCGTTCATCTTTTTGGTGTTCTTATCGATGAAGTTTAGGAAGATTGCTAATCTATCATCGATGATATCCGAATTGCTCCTATACATCACATCCAGGCTTTGTTCGATGATGGATATCGGATTCTTTAAATCATGTGATACTCTATAAGAGAATGATTCCAGCTCTTTATACGCTTCTTCCATCTCTCTGGTCCTTTCTTTAACCTTTTGTTCGAGTTCTTCGTTTAGCTTCCTGACTTCCTTTTCTGATATTTTATAAGCCTGTGTCATCCTGGATAGTTTAACATGAACATTGATTCTTGCCAGGAGTTCTTTCTTGGAGAATGGTTTGGTTATATAATCATTAGCCCCCGACACAAAACCGTTTATAATATCGTTCTCCCTGTTTCTTACTGTTAGCATTAATATTGGTAGTTCATTGGTGGTGTATCTATCCCTTATCTTCCGGCAAAGCTCAAATCCGGACATCCTGGGCATCATCACATCCAACAAGACAATATCCGGTTTAGCTTCATCTAAGCAAATCAAAGCTTCAGTTCCATCGAAGGCTTTCCTTATCCTATATCCTTCAAAGCCTAGATGGCTGTATATTATCTGTTGGTTAACCGGTTCGTCATCCACTACCAACACATCTATAATATCATTTTTATTTAATCGGTGTAGTTTATTCTTTTTCGATTTATACAAATCTAAAGCATAGTATTCAAAATCATCCTGGTCTGTGAATATAAGATTAGTCTTGTTTATACAATCCTCTCTATCCGCAATAGGGAGAGTAAGGATAAATGTAGAGCCTTTACTCAATTCGGACTCTACATGTATTTCCCCTTCGTTTAAGTCAACAAGTTTTTTAACTATATACAGACCTAATCCAGTTCCTCCATAAGTTTTAGATATATCTTCGGATATCTGTTCATAGGAATTGAATATATCATCTATCTTTTCCTGAGGTATTCCTATACCGGTATCCTCTATAAATATCTTAAGCATTTTTTTATCGTTTATGGTTATGATATTGGAATAGATTTTGATATAACCATGGTTGGTGAATTTGACCGCATTTCCGATAATGTTATACATGATTTGCTGGAAGCGATTCTCATCTGTATTAACCATGGGAAGATATGGCTTTAGTTCGTTGATTATCTTTATATCTTTTCCTTTTATCAGGTATCGAAACATACTTATAATAGAAGCGATTATGTTATTAATGTTCACAGACTTCCTGTGTAAGGTGATTTCACCCCTTTTTATCTTTGAGAAATCCAGTACATCATCGATGAGTTTGGATAGCCTTTTACCAACGGCTATTATAACTTTAAGGTTACTAATAGCATTCCGGTTAAGCTTCCCTGCTATACCATCAGATAAGGATTCAGCGATACCCACTATACCATTTAATGGGGTTTTAAGCTCGTGGGATGTGTTAGCGAGGAATTCATCCTTAAGCTCGTTTAGTTTACGGAATTCTTCAGCGATGTTCTTATGGTAGTCGATGAGTTGGTTAAAATCGCTGACCACTTGTCCTACTTCGTCTACGCTGGTTACGATAAGGTTCTGGTGGACTTTGATATCCTTGCTGACCATCTTGTATATCCTTTTCTTTAATAAGTTAAACTGGAACTCTAGGTCTTTGGAGAAAATCCAGATTATAATAAAAGCAAATAATGCTGTAATGATTATAATAATCATTGATTTTATGGATATATCCCTTAATATATGTTTCTTATTAACCGGTATATTTTGGTATTCCATCATGATAGAATCAAACTCATCATCACTTAAAGTAACCTGATAAGTT
This sequence comes from uncultured Spirochaetia bacterium, assembly GCA_964447635.1. Lineage (GTDB taxonomy): Bacteria > Spirochaetota > UBA6919 > CAYUUC01 > CAYUUC01 > CAYUUC01. The sequence continues at coordinate 3,151 of CAYUUC010000001.1, read as the reverse complement.
TTTTCCAGGTGAGAATTTAGTTGGTCTTTTACTTCTCCGGTTATGTGTTGTCTTAATCTGAGTCTTTCTTCACTCATAGACTCTTCCCATGTATATGATATGGTGATGCCTGTTAGAATGGTCAGAGTTATGATGATAAATGTTAGTTTTCCTTGGAGGGTTAGTTTTTTGTCTTGTTTGTATAATTTAGTTATACCGGCTTGGTTTTTCAGTTTATTCAAAGTATCGTTAAACAGGTATATCTGGATTATTGTGGAAGCTAATCCTAGAAGAAAGGAAAAGAAGTAATGATTCCATGCCCCTATATCAGTAAAGAAATCATTAGTGATGTCTAAAAAAGAAGCGAGGATAATAAAAGAGATAGTATATAAAATAGTGAAGAATATTGGATATAATATGAAGAGCCCAAATTGGATTTTGTTTATCTTCCTTTTTTCTAATTCTGATAATACGATATTGGTTTCAATCTTTTCTTTGATTATATCTAACGGTTTTGAATACAGTTTTAGAAGGGATGCTAATATAATCATTGCTGTAGAAGTACCGATAAGGATAATTAAATTCTCTTTTAGGAAAATAGGACAGGTTGATATTATGGATTTTAATATTATATATATGAATAGGGTAATAATATTTGAGGTTATTGATAATAGGAAAATTCTAGTGCTGGGTCTTATGTTTGACATAATATAAACCTGTTTAATAAATAGATTCAAATATCTTATGAAACATTATCCTTCTGTGAAATTTATATTGATATAGTAATAGGCATTAATAGTTGAGGCTTACTCCAAAGGTCATTGAGCGTAATCGAAATGACCATATCATCCTATAAGGTGAACACAAGGCACTTCGGCCTGCACTGCCTTTGGTCGTGAGCTCAGTGTTTTGAATTATTTTACAAAACCATCTTTTTCACAGTAGAAACATTTTTAATAATATCTATTTTAAATATGTAAGAAACTTTAATAAGATAATGCAAGAAAAAATTTTGTCAATGAATTTTTTTTTCTCTTATTAGATGAGAAATACTGAAAAAATCTATGATTTTTTTCCAATTTTTTTCCAAAAATTACCAAAACTCTGACAATAACCATAAATAAGTTTATTAAGAAGAGGCTATATAATATTATTTTTCATATATGATAAATAAAATTTATAAAGGATGTTATTGATGGATATTTTAAACCATTTGATAAAAGAATTTAATAATAAGGCTTTTACCTTAATAAAGAAAGATCTAAAAGAAAAAATAATTAAAGACTTCCTAAAAAACCATTCCAATAATTATGGAAATATTACAATAGATGAAAATACTCTTATCGATAAGATAAGTAACCTAAACCAACTTAAAAAGGATTATAAAATCTATTTCAGTAAGAAAATCAAAGATGAACTCATAGCAGGTAATAGGGAATATTGGAATAAAGTTATAAAAGGTTATGGTGAATATTTAAGAAATATATTAAAAAGTAAAAAATTTCAACAAGACAAAATAAACAGTGAAATTGGAAAAGAAATCAAATCTTTAAATGATAAAATAAAAAAGACAATAAATAATGATGATAAGAAAAAACGCTTGCTAAAGGAAAGGAATAATTTATTCAAAGCCTTTAACTCAGATATTAGTGGTATATGGATTGAAAAATATCAGGAAGAAATTTTGTTTAAGTTTTACAATAAATTATACTTAGGAAATTCCCAGTTAACTACTCAAGAAAAAGACAAAATCATCAAAGAGAATAATTTTCAAGAGGATGCCTCAGTTAAACTCGAAACTTATGAACCAACCCTATGTAATATCTTAACTTCATTTACTAACATATTAGTAAACGAAATAGCACCGAATACTATAAAAAAAATGATATCTGATATAAGAAAAGGTAATTTTGAAGTATCTTATCAGAATCCTTCTTCTTATGATAAAGATGATAAAAAGAAAAAAGTAGAACCATTGGATAATATAGAAGATGAGAAAGGAATAGACCCTTCCGCAGATACAGAAGAATCTATGAATAATGAAAATATATTGAAAAAGATGAAATATAATCATAAATATGAAAACGTTTCAGACGAAAAAAAATTCTTATTCGATAAATCCTGTGAAAAGTATTTGTTTGAAAAGGTCTTCGATTTAAAAGATGACTTAAATGATTTATATGAAGAATGGATAAGTATTTCGGGTGATAAAACATTAACCTTAAGAAAATTTAGAGATACCTATTATGGTAATATTTATCCGTATAGGATGCGTAAGCTCTTACTCATAAAAATATATGAGGAGGTAAGAGAAATTGAGATAAATAATCATGAGATGAAAGAATTACTTAAATTGTGGATTGATAAGCATTTCTATGAAATAAAACCAATAAAAACTGATAATTCATCCCTGGAAGATATTGATAATGATTTATATGAAGATTTTCAGAATAAGCTTATAGAAAAAAAAGGAAGTATTGTTGGAAAATATTTTCAAATAATAAACGATTTTAATAAAAAAGTAAATAAAGAAATATTAAAAAGTAGTAAAAATAATCCAATTAGAAATATTAAAGAATTTTTTAAAATATAAACATTTGATGTTGATATTAACAACATGAAGGAGCAAATAAATGGAAAATAAAATTCCAAAAATTAATGAAACTTTATTAAGAAAGTATATTAATGGTCAAATAAAAGATATCGAAATAATCAAATTGATAAAATTTTCATTGGAGGTAAATTCCCATATTAGAAGTTTATATAATACTTTACTGTTGATGGAAGATTTTGAAAAAAATTATCCAGAGAATCCAATAGAAGTAACTCAAAGCAATGCTACAATGAGATTCCTGAATGAAATAAATTCCAGCGGACTCAAAATTAACGAAGACAAAGTATGTGAGATTATTACCCTTATTGAACCGAATGAAAAAGGATTAGCCGCAGGTGATGAAGGTAAGGATTATTATATATTCGAGGATGAGAATGTGAATTTTCATAAATATAAATGGAGTCTAAAAAAAGTTAATGATAAACAAAAAGATATAAAATATCAAATAATATTATATTCAGATAGTGAAGATTTTAAGAGAAATAGATATTATATTATAAAAAATGGGGATAAGGTTTTAAAAAAAATTGAAGGTTATAACCCCAAAACCATTATGGA